>CAZSMW010000430.1:0-5975 GCA_964607985.1 uncultured Eubacteriales bacterium | reverse complement strand
AAAAGTGAAGAACATGAATTCTATATAGCCTGTCTGGCTTGTTCAGCTCTTTTTTATTATAATGGACGGAATTTACGGACCTGTATAGGCCTAATAAAGAACCTCATGAATAATGACATCCGATCTTACGATGAGAGCACGAAGCGCGCCGCCTTGGTCGTTTCGACCCTGGCCGGATTCCTGACGCCGTTCATGGGCTCGTCCATGAACGTCGCTCTTCCGGCCGTCGCCGCGGAATTCTCCATGAAGGCCGTGTCGATGAGCTGGGTTCAGATGGCTTACATGCTGGCCGCGGCCGTGTCCCTCGTCCCGTTCGGTCGGTTGGGGGACATCCGCGGCCGTAAGAAAGTCTTTATCCTCGGTCTGGCCGTCTATACGCTATCCTCTGTCCTGGCAGCCCTGTCCTTCTCGGCGGCGTCCTTGATCGTCTCACGCGTCCTTCAAGGCTTCGGTGGGGCGATGATCCTCGGCACGAGCCTGGCCATCCTGACCTCGGTCCACCCCCCGGGTGAGAGGGGAAGGGTCCTTGGGATCAACACGGCGGCGGTTTATCTAGGGCTGTCCCTCGGTCCCGTGATGGGCGGCTTCCTCACCCAACATTTCGGATGGAGGAGCATCTTCCTGGTCAACGTGCCCGTCGGCCTCCTGGCCCTCGTTCTCACCTTCTCCAAATTGAGCGGGGAATGGGCCGAGGCCAAAGGAGAGACGTTCGATCTGCCGGGGTCAATGGCATTCGGCGCATCCCTGGCCTCCTTGATGTACGGGTTTTCCCGTCTGCCGCGGGTTCCCGGGGCGGTCTTCATCCTCCTGGGCCTGGTGGGTCTGGGCGCGTTCATCCTTTGGGAGGATCGGTCGAAGGCCCCCCTCCTGGACGTCCGCCTGTTCTTGAAGAACCGGGTCTTTGCCTTTTCCAACGCCGCGGCCCTCATCAACTACAGCGCCACTTCGGCCGTAGCGTTTCTCCTGAGTCTCTACCTCCAGTACATTAAGGGCATGAGCCCTCAGCAGGCCGGCCTCATTCTGATTGCCCAGCCGATTGTCATGACGGTCTTTTCCCCCCTCGCCGGGAAACTCTCGGACAGGATCGAGCCCCGCGTCGTGGCGTCGTCTGGGATGGCCATCACCAGCGCCGGTCTCTTCTTCTTCATTCTTCTCGGGGCATCCACGTCCCTTCTCTTCATCGTTATGTGCCTCCTATGCCTTGGTTTCGGATTCGCCCTCTTCTCCTCGCCGAACACCAACGCCGTTATGGGCTCTGTGGACAGGCGTTCGTATGGCGTGGCCTCATCGACACTGGGGACGATGAGGCTGACCGGACAGATGCTCAGCATGGGGGTCTCCGTTCTGATCTTCGCCCTGTTCATGGGAAACGTCCGGATAGCCCCCGAACATTACCCGGTTTTATTACGGAGCGTGAAGGCGGCCTTCACCGTCTTCGGCGTCCTCTGCGTCATCGGTGTTTTCGCTTCCCTTGCCAGGGGAAATCGCAAATCGACGTAAATCGGGGACACGATATCAATTTCCGAATTAACTTTTTAAACACAAAATCCAGGGGAGTTTCAAGAAATTCGGAAATTGGTATTGTGTCCCCGAATTAGCTTGCGGCCTGCCGGCTTATTGCTTACAATCAGGATTCGATTTTGAATGATGAGGAGGAGAGACATGACCGTCACGCGAAAAGATTTTCTGAAGATGTTCGGATTAGGCATCGCTTCCGCCGGCCTTTTCCGGAAGACCGGCTTGGCCTCGGAAAAGATGGAGGGGGCCCGCGCCGCTTCCGGAAAGATGAAGATCAAGGAGATCGAGATCTTCAAGTTCGATCTGCCGCTAAAGGCCCCATTCCGCATCTCCATCGGCACGGTGAACGCCGCCAGCGATGTTCTGATCAAGATCCACACGGACTCCGGCCTCGTCGGGATCGGCGAAGCCTGTCCGTTCCCGCCGATCACGGGGGAGACCCAGGACACGAACCTGGCCATGGCCCGGAGCATCCGTGATATGCTCATCGGCCGGGACCCTCTGGCCATCGAGAGCCTGATTACCGAAATGGGGGCCATGGTCCACTCCAACCCGAGCGTTGTCGCGGCTTACGATACGGCGCTCTTCGATATCCTCGGCAAGGCCGCCGGCCTGCCGGTATTCAGACTCTTAGGCGGCGATAAGTCGACCTTCGAGACCGATGTCACCACGGGCATCGATACGCCTGAGAACATGGCCGCCAACGCCAAGGCCCACGCCGGCCGCGGCTACAAAACGCTCAAAGCCAAGGTCGGCCTCAACCCGGACGAGGACGCCTCCCGCATCCAGGCCATCCGCGAGGCCATCGGCTATGACATTAACCTGAGGATCGACGCCAACCAGGGCTGGACCGTGCCCCAGGCGATCTACGCCCTGAAGAAAATGGAAAAGTTCCGGATCCAGCTCGTCGAACAGCCCGTCGTGGCTTGGGACACGACCGGTCTGAAGGCCGTCCGCTCCGAGAGTCCCATCCCCATCATGGCCGACGAAGCGATTTTCCTGCCCTCGGACGCGCTCAAGCTCATCAAGGCCGAAGCCTGCGACTTCTTCAACATCAAGCTCATGAAGGCCGGCGGGATCCTGAATTCGGTCCGAATCGCCCATATCGCCGACGCTGCCAATATGCGCTGTATGGTCGGCTGCATGCTCGAATCCAACGTCGGCCTGACCGCGGCCGCCCATGTCGTCGCCTCTCAAAGGAACATCGTCTACGCCGACCTCGACGGGAACGACGAGCACGTCGTCGACCCGGTCATCGGTGGGATGACGGTGAAGGCCGGGATCATCACCCTGCCCGAGACGCCAGGCCTGGGGGTCGACGTCGACCCCGCGTTTCTCAAGAAGATGACGAAGGTCTGACCGAAAATATCGGGAGGATCCCATGAAACGACGTGATTTTCTGAAGTCCTGCGCCGCTTCGCCGGTCGCGCTCAAGACGCTTTCCGGCCGGGGTTTTCCTTCGGAAGAGAAAGGACCTTATGACGCCAGGGGCCTTCCCACCCGCGTTCTCGGAAAGACGGGGGTATCCGTCCCGCTCGTCGGTGTCGGCGCGGGCAGCCGTTTCTGCGCGGTCGAGGACCCCGGGAAGAGCTTCGAGATCCTGACCCATGCCCTAGACCACGGATTTTATTACTGGGACACAGCCCACGACTATGGAGAGGGTAAGGTCGTCAGCGAAGAGCGCCTCGGGCTGGTCCTCAAGGACAGGCGCAAGGAGGTCTTCCTGTCCACGAAGACGCACGCCCGGACCTATGACGGGGCGATGCGCGATCTCGAGGAAAGCCTGAAGCGCCTAAGGACGGACCGTTTGGACATTTGGAACATCCACGAGGTCCTTTCTCCCGAGGACGCCGGAAAGATCGGCGCCGCAGACGGCGTCCTGGAGGCTCTCCATAAGGCCAAGGACGAAAAGGTCACCCGCTTCATAGGCTTTTCCGGCCACTCGTCGTCCGAGGCGATGACAGCCCTCGCCGAACGTCATGATTTCGACATGATGCTCATCGCCCTCAATCACTATGAGGAGCGCAAAGGGGACATGGAGCGGGGCGCCATCCCCGCGGCCGCGGCGAAGGGCATGGGCGTCAACGTCATCAAGGCCATCCGGCCCAGGGAAAAAGTGGCGGGCTTGGACCCTGCGGACCTTATCCGCTACGCCCTGAGCTTGCCCCATGTCTGCGCGGCGGTCGTCGGCACGGACAGCGTCGAGGTCCTGAAAAAGAACGCCGGGACGATAAAGAACTTCACGGTCCTTAACCCTGAGGAGATGAATAAGATCCGGGCCGGCCTGAGCCCATTTTTTGAGGATCGGGCTTTGCCCTGGATGTGCCCGGGCTACCGTGACGGATTGAAGGCCTGAAGCCGCGCCGCCGCGGGCAAGAACGATTGGAGGATGCGTTTGCCAATATGGGGGTGATCGACGCGGCGTTCTTGGGCCTTTGGCCCCGCGCGATTTACGGGTTCATGCTTCCGGAGAAATCAGACGGGAAGCCGGCCTCAGGCCAGGAAATCCTCCGGCACGTTCGTGATCCGGGCGATGTCCGTCACCCGGTCCCTCACGTCGAAGGCGAAGGCGCAACGGACCCCGCAGGCGCCGCAATCGCCGCAGGGATCGTCGGACAATCCCAGAGAGGCGACGACGCCGCGGGCGGCATCGAGGTTCCTGTAGCCATAGGCGTACATATAACCTCGCATCAATGAAGGGATGGGCAGAGCCTTGGGGCACTGGGTGAGACAGGTCCCGCACTGCTGGCAGTAGAGCCCGCCGGTCTGGACCTCCAGCCGCAGGTCCTTCTTTTCCTGCTCGGTGAGCGTCATGTCCCTGAGGACCGTGACGTCCGTTTCCAGCTGGTCAAACGTGGTGAAGCCTGGGATCGCGGTCGTGATGTCCGGATTGCCGAGGGCCCACTTCAGGGCGGCCGTCATATTGATGGGATCCTTCCTGGCCTTGTCCCAGAAGGCGCCCGCTTGGGTCTTCATGGCCACGACGCCGATCCCCGCCTGGGCGGCCTCGCGGATGGCCTTGTCGAGGTCGGCAACGTTGGTCTTCCGGAAATTATAGGCCGTGAGGGCCACATCGTAGGCCTTGCTTTCGACCATCGCCTGGATGACCTCGGCCTCGCCGCCGTGGGTTGAGACGCCGACGAAGCGGGCCTTGCCGCTCTTCCTGGCGTTCTCGACGTTCTTCAGGTTGAGCTCGGAGAGCACTTCCTTCCGGGAACCGAGGCCGTGAACGTAAAGGATGTCAACGTATTCGAGCCCCAGGCGCCTGAGGCTCGTATCGAGCAGCTCGGGGAAGGCCTTGTCTTCCCAGACCTTGGTGGAGATGATGAACGAGTCCCTCGACCGGCCCTTGATCACCCGGCCGATCATCTCCTCGTTCCGGCCCCGCTGATAGCCGTGGGCCGTGTCCAGGTGGATGAGCCCGGCGTCCAGGGCGGCCCGGACGAGGTTGTCGTTGTCGGCGTTCATGACGCCCATCGAAACGACGGGGAGGGTGATCCCTGTCTTGCCGAGTTTCCTGGTGATGACCCCGTCTTTCGTCTTTGTCCCTGTCTGCGGCGTGCCCGCGGCCGAGGCGAAGGGCACAGAGACGGCGCCGAGCCCGGCGAGCCCGACCAAGCCGCGTCTGAGGAAAGACCTTCTGCCCATCCCGTTCGTCGCGTCTTTCATCCGAGTCCTCCTTGCTTTTGTCTTAGATAGCTACTATGGCATTTTTTAACGGCCTGTCAATACCCTGACAGCTTGACCGTCGAACAGTTTGACCGGAAAATTCAAGGGACACAATCCCTTTTCGGGAGAAAAGGGTTATGTCCCGAATTTTCCGGATCGCGGCTCTGAATTTCCAGGGCAAGAATCTCGAAAATATTCGACGGTCAGCCTGACAGCCAAACGCCTTTGCCCGCCTGCTGCGAGTCCCTTCTTGAAATCCGGGGCGGATCCCGATATAAAGAAGGCTGTATGGAGGAGGGAAGAAGCGCGTGACGCGTCTCAAGAAATGGCTGATCGCCGGAAGGCCCTGGGCCCTTCCGGCGTCCACGATGCCCGTCCTGTTCGGGACGTCGCTGGCCGTCGTCATAGGCGGCGCCGGGCTGGATGTCCCCTGTTTCCTGGCGGCTCTCCTGGCGATGATGACCCTCCATACGGCCGCCAACATGCTGAGCGACGTCTTTGACTTCAAGCGCGGCCTCGACCGCGACGTCACCCCCGGCAGCGGAGCTATCGTCCGGGGCTGGCTCAGTCCTAAGCAGGTAGCCGCGGGCTCGATCTTTCTCTTCGTCCTCGGCTCGATCCTGGGGATCGTCCTCGTCCTGAGGACGGGGGCGGTCCTCCTCTGGATCGGGGCGGCGGGTGTCGCCGTCGGGGTCTCCTACAGCTTCCTCAAGTCCCGCGCCCTGGGCGACCTGGCCGTTTTCCTCAACTTCGGCATCCTGGGCTCGCTGGGGGCGTGGGTCGTCCAG
>CAZSMW010000429.1:0-15506 GCA_964607985.1 uncultured Eubacteriales bacterium | reverse complement strand
ATCCGATCCGCTCATCGCCCGGCCCAGGAGCCTCGGCTTCGTCCATAAAACCAGTATAAAAATGGAAACCAGGCCCAAAAGGGCCAATGTTCCCATAACCAGCTTTTTATAACCCAGAGAATACCGACTCACAAACAAGATCCAGAGTATAAAAAGCCAGCCCTTCGTTAAGACCGGCTTCAGGTTGAAATTCTCCGAATTCGACCAGTTCCAGATTTTAGAGAGGAGCAAGGCCGTCAGGATAATCAAGGGCGGGAGGAGGGGCACGTAGTAACGCAAGGGACTATAATTGAGGCCGTCGATGACCAGATATCCCCCCAGAAGCCACAAGGAAAGAAAAACCTCCAGGGGTTTGATTTTTTTCCAGTCAGTAAAAAGAGTTATTAAAAGCCAGGGAATAAAGGAAAGCCCGACTAAAAGTTCGACCGGTGACAGGGAAAAATATTTCAAGAACATCGGGGAAGTCACATTGCTCCAATATTTACCGAGATTCTCAGGCATCGCCAGGCCAACCCAATCTTGCACTGCGGAGTCAAAGCGCCCTTGGTTGGGCAGGAAAAAGAACTCGTACCAAGCAAAACAGGAAAGGCCGAACCCGCTTAGGAAGAAGCCTAAGGACCGGAGTCCTTTTTTGAGGCCCCCGGCCTCTCGGACTTTTTGCAGGATGGCCCAAACGAGGGACAGGGCGGCGGCCAAGGTAAAGTACAGGGCCGTAGCCTTGATGGTATAACAGATAAAGGCGCTGACCCCGGCTAAAATAAAATAGGGGGGCTTTTCCAAGCCCCGATGCCAGAGGTACAGGGTCAACAGCATAGGAAAAACCAAGAACGTATCGTTTAAACCGATCCTGTTATACATAAGAAAAATATAGTTAAAGCCCAAGAGCCCCACAGCCAGTAAGGCCGTCGGCCAATCCCGTTCACGACGAAGAGTGAGGAGAAGCAGCCAGAAACCCGGGAAAAGAAGGAAAATGTTGACCAGGCGGAGTGGGACGAGACCCACCCCCAAAACAGAAAAAAAAGCATATTCCAATAGGGTTAGCAGGGGGCTATAAATATAGGGATTCCATTCGTCGCTGATCCATTCTCCGAAAAGGACTTTATTCCGGGCACTATGGGCCAAGGCCATTTCGTCCCCGAAATAACCACCGCTCCAACTCAGACCTAAGGGAGAATCGGCATCTAAATGAATGAGGCGCAGGGCCAAGATGGCGATGAAGATGACCCCTATGGCCAACGGTACCCGATATCGATAAAGAAATTGGTTTGATGAATCTCTCGTCCTCATCATGCCGGCATTATATCGTCGGCTGCGCGGCGATGTCAACGACTCGAAAAGAGGTGCCCGACGAAAGATTATCCGAGCTCGACGAGCCTGTACCCCATGGTCCCGAGGCCGATCTTACTGCCGTAGCTGAGTTGGACGGACCAGTCGCGGTCATAGCCGCCCCGGAAGACGTCCTTTCCCGCACTTCGGGCGATGACCAGATCGGCTGTAGCTTTGTCGACGGCAACGGGGTCGGCGGACGCCAGGATGCCGATATCGTCCACGATGGGGCGCTGGGCCCTTGCCATGCAGTCACAATCCTTGGTGATCTGGATGAGAAAGTTGATGAAACCCACCTTGCCTTTGAAATGGGACTGGATGGTCAGGGCGTACTCGGCCAGCTTCTCCTGGAGGCGCAGAGAGTCCTCATCCCAGCGCATCTTGATCGCCCCATACTTGCAGACGACCAGGCATTCGCCGCAACCGACGCATTTCTTGTCGTTGATGAGGACGTGTCCCTCGGCTTGGACGATGGCGTCCTCGGGACAGTAATCCATGCAAATGCTGCAGTTACGGCACTGTTTTGGGCTGACACGGGGATGGACGACGGAGTGCTGGTCGAGTTTTCCGGCCCGCGATGCGCATCCCATGCCCATGTTCTTAATAGCGGCGGCGATGCCGGTCTGGACATGGCCCGTGACATGGGTCAGGCAGAGGAGGGCGTCCGAGTTCAGGAAAGCGCTCCCGATCCTGGCCGACTTGATCCGGGCATGACTGCCCTTCGAGTCCTGGACGTCGCGGCCGACGAGTCCGTCGGCGATGATGACCGGGACATTGACGACGTCCGGAGTAAAGCCGTGGCTCCAGGCTAGCCGGATATGGTCGACGGAATTCGAACGCCGGCCGACATAGAGCGTGTTCGAGTCTGTCAAGAAAGCCCGGGGCGTCTTCTTTTCGACTTCCCCGATGATGCCTTTGAGCCAGGGGGGCTTGACGTATCCCGTGTTGTTCTTCTCGCCGAAATGGATCTTGAGGGCCAGGAAGTCGTCTTCCTCGAGCTTCTCGTTCAGCCCGATCGCGAGGTAGGCCCGGCGGGCCTTTTCGGAGAGCGACTCCGGACTTTCCTTCCCATCTGCGGAAATGAAGGTAACTTGGCTCTTCATGGTTGTCCGTTCCTTCTCCAAAACTAAGGGCCAAGCACGACGCCTGCGGCCTTCAGGCCCACGCCAGGCTCGAAGCGATACCCCAGGGAATCCAACGTCTTCTCCACGCTCTCGAGGGCGAACAGGACCTCGTCACGGGTCAGGTTGCCCATATGGCCCATCCGAAAGACCTTGCCTGCGGTTTGAGCCAATCCGCCGGCTACGACGACGCCATTTTCATAAAGCTCCGACCTGAACGCTTTATCTTCGACGCCGGCCGGATAGGCCGGGACGGACAGGGTCGATGCATAGAACTCCGGGGCCGTGAAAAAGCCGAATCCGAGAGCTCTTAAGCCTTCCCGGACGGCTCGGGCAAAGAGATCGTGGCGTCTGAACCTCGGCTCGAGCCCTTCTTCGAGGATGATTCGTGTCGCTTCGAAAAAAGCTCGAATCTCATTGACGCAAGGCGTCGAAAAATACTTGACCGGATCCTTCATGATCGGCAGCCAGCGTAGGATATCGGAGTAATAGGCCGGGATGGAGGCCAGACACTGCCGCTTGGCCATCGCCTTTTCGGAGAAGACGCAGAGGGCCAGGCCCGGAGGCACGCCGAAGCATTTCTGGGCGGCCGTGAGTACGACGTCGATCCCCCAATCGTCCATTTTCTCGGGGATGCCGCCAGTGGCGCAGACTCCGTCAACGATGAAGAGCCCGCCTGATCGTTTTTTTACGACATGAGCGTAGTCTTCAACGGGCGCGCAAGCCCCCGTGGCCGTGTCCACATGGGTCGAGACGATGACGTCGTAGGTGTCTTTGATGAAACGCTCGTCCAACTCGTCCGGAAGGATCGCCCTCCCCCACTCGGCTTCCATAATATCATGATCGATACCGAAAGCACGGCAGATCTGTCCAATCCTTTCGCCGAAATACCCCTGCGAAAGGATAAGCACGCGGTCCTTGCCCGCCGCCGCCGTGTTCAGGAGCGCCATTTCCATAGAGAGCGTCCCGGCCCCGGCAATGATGAACGCCTCGCCGTTCGAGCAGAAGGCGATCCTCTTCAGGTTCTCGCACGCCCCCTTGAGTTCGACCTGCATTTCGGGGCCGGCGTGGGCCACAGTCGGCGCGGCCAGGGCGGCCAGGATGCGTTCATGGACGGGACTGGGGCCTGGAATGAGCAAGAGTTTCTCTTTCGACATAGACATGTACCTCAAAAAAGCCACTCCATTTTTGTCCATTATGGAGGAGAAATCAAGTCTCTCTTTTTTTGACAAACCGGGTGGTCTTTTATTAAGATATAAAAATCATGAGAAAAAGAATCCTGATGGGAATTTTGGTCCTGTTACTTGTCGGCGGATCGCGCGCGTTCTCGGGGCAGACCGAAAAAGCCGACCTTGTAATTAAGAACGGCAAGGTCTTCACGGCGAACGACGCCGGGCTCTGGGCCGAAGCGGTCGCCTCTAAGAGCGGGAAGATCATCGCGGTGGGAACGGGCAGGGACATCGATCGTCTTATCGGGCCCGCCACAAGGGTCCTCGATGTCCAGGGCAGGCTCGTCATCCCCGGGCTGATCGACGCCCATACCCATTTCTCTTCGGGCGGCCGATCCCTGATCTCCCTGAGCTTCCGGGGCATCAACACGATCGCCAAGGTCCAGGAGATGGTTGCGGCAAAGATCAAGGAGCTGCCCCCGGGTGCGCTCGTCTCCGGAAGCGAGTATGACCATACCCTGTTTCCTGGAGGCAACTGGCCTACAAGGGAGGACCTGGACAAGGTTTCCCCGGATAATCCGGTCGTCATCCGGCGGGTCGACGGCCACTCCATCTGGATCAACAGTCAGGCCCTGAAGCGGTCCGGGATCACCAGGGACACAAAGGACCCCTTCGGCGGCGAGATCCTCAGGAACCCGAAGACCGGCGAGCCTACGGGAATCCTGACGGAGGTCGCAGAAGGCATGGTCCGGGTTCGCGGGGAAGAGGTCAAATCCACTCCCGAGCAGGACATCCTGAGGGGTCTGGAATATGCCGCCAGGCTTGGTCTCACGGGCGTCCACACGGATTCCGACCTCACCGAGATCGAGCTCTATAATAAGCTCAAGGCGGAAGGCAGGCTCAGCCTGCGCGTTTACGCGTGGCTTCCTGCCGAAGGATTGGATTCCTATATCCGCAAGGACATTCATCAGGGTCAGGGCGATGGAATGGTGCGCGTCGGGTTCCAGAAGGTTTTCATCGATGGGACCTTGGGCTCGGGGACCGCCCTGATGTTCGCTCCGTTCTCGGACGAGCCGGGCAAGTCCGGGCTTCCCCAGATGCCCGAGACGGAACTGGACGCCCTGTTCGAAAAAGCGCAAATGAACGGTTACCAGACGGGAACCCACGCCATCGGCGACAAGGGAGTCAACTGGGTCCTCAACGCCGTGGAAAGGGCCTTGAAGAAGTTTGGGACGAACGACCTCCGCCACAGGATCGAGCACGCCCAGATCATCGCTCCTTCCGACGTTCCCCGGTTCAAACAGCTTGGCGTCATTGCTTCCATGCAGCCCACGCACTGCACGACGGACATGCGTTTTTGTGAACAGCGGGTAGGCAAGGAAAGGTCCAAGAGCGCTTATATCTGGAGGACGCTCCTCGATAACGGCGCCAAGATCGCCTTCGGATCGGACTGGCCCGTCGAGCCGCTCGACCCGATGCGCGGCCTTTACTCTGCCGTGACCCGGAAGAACATCGAAGGCGATTTCCCCGAGGGCGGCTGGTTCCCTGAACAAAGGCTGACCATGGAAGAAGCGGTCAAACTCTTCACGTCGGGCTCAGCTTATGCCTCGTTTGAAGAGAACATCAAGGGGACACTTGAGCCCGGTAAACTCGCGGACATGGTCGTCCTGACCAAGGACCTTTTCATGATCCCGCCCGGGGAGATCCTTACGACCGAGGCCGCATTTACGATCCTGGGCGGCAGGATCGTTTTCGAAAAGAAATAGGAGGGGTCTCCGGACGCCGATATCGGCTCCCGATATCGGCCGGGCCGACGATTGCCTTTTCAATTTCCTTGGACCCTCCCGACCTCGAACAACGGTTCTCCCTTGACGGTTGGAGGGGTGCCGATGATATAGAGGACGATTCCGGCGAACGGGGCCCTCACCTCCTCCTTCAGGTTACCCAGGAGGTCCTTGACAATGCCGACCTTCTGGCCCTTGGCCACATAATGTCCCATCTCCGCAAACGGATAGAAAAGACCGTCCCAGCTGGAATTGACGACCTCGTACTTGTCGATCCAGACGGGTTCGGCCGCCGCCTCCGGCTCTCCAGGGATCATCTTTAAATGTCTCATCACGCTCAGGGCGCCCTTGATGTTTATGGCGATGGACTTCTCATCCGTCCCCCCGAGAAAGCCCGCTTCGGTCGTGATGGCCGCCTTGCCTTGAAGGATGGCTGTGTTCCCGAAATACTTCGAATCGGCAAGGTCCCGGCTCCTTTCCTGATCAATGATGATGGTTGGGATGCCGAAGGCCAGGGCCAGCTTCTTGGTCGCTTCGTTGAGGGCCTTGTCCCGGCTGATCATCCAATACGTGTAAGGAATCAGGGCCTCGTTGCCGTCCCCGCAGTGCATGTCGATGACGCAGTCGCTCTTCCGGATGACCTCATCATTAAGGACCCGGGCAATGCGTTGGCTGAGGGTTCCGTTCGCGTCACCGGGAAAGACACGGTTGAGGTTCTTCCAATCAAAGGGATTGTAGTAGATCGTCCTTCTCTGGAAGCTGGGCAGGTTGGCGATATGGACCAGGACGAGCGTTCCTTCAAGGGCAGACGGGTCGACCATCCCTTTCAGCCGATAAAGCGCCAGGATGGGCGGATACTCGTAACCGTGGACGCCGGCGACGAGGGCTAACACGGTTCCTTTCGTTTTACCGTGGATGATGGTAACGGGAATGCGGGTCCCGACGCCGTCTTTTTCGGGCACCTCCAGGTATCCTGAAACGACTTCTCCAGGGAGGGCTTTGATGCTTCCCATGACAAAGGAATCCTGTTCCTCTCTTCCGGCGGCAAAAGTCGAAGCCGCCAACGCGGTCAGAAAGATGACGGTAAATAGACCCGGGGTGCGGTGAACGGACATGCTTGACCTCCTAACGAAATGTTTATCGGATAAGATCAACCGCTTGTCGCGGGACCCAGATGCGCCCGGCAACGACGGTGACGAGCCCGTTGAGCTCGATCTTTTTTCCGTTGAGTATGGCCAGGTTCTTATTGACGGGAAGCCTGAGGACGTCCGTATCTTTGGTCACGAGGACGACGGGATTAGCCTCGTCCTGGTGGTCAAGCGCGACCTTGGCCCCCCGGGCCTCGAACGCGGCGGAGGCGACATGGAGCACATCGTCCAGGGATTCCAGGTCCAGGCCAAGGACCTTCTGGATATATCGGTTCACATCCACGTTCTGGATGACACCGCTCTCGACAAATTCCGTGGGCTTGTAGCCGGACGGGTGATAGGCGAACAGCACGACGTCCTCTCCGGTATGGTATTCGGTGCTGAACGAAATGGAAGCCCGCACGGCCAGCGCCCGGCCGATCGCGGGCGGGAGATCCTTTTTCCCGGCCTTCCTGATGGATTCCAGTTCCACGGCTGTAAGTCCCGTCAGGCCGTAGTCATTCTCCAAGACCTCCATGAGGTTCGAGCCGTCCTCCTTAATCTTGTTCCTGACGGCGTGGCTCGTCGACCGCGCTTTTTTCAGGACGGATACGAGATCGTCTATCGCCTCGTCGTTATCTATGGACAAACCTCCGGTGGCGTGGTCGGCGCAGGCGATGACGGCCGTATGCTTATCCCGAACGGCAAAATCGACGGCGACGCCCAGGGCCTGGTCGAACGCAAGAACCTCGCTGATGATGCCGATAGGATCATTGTCGTGCCCGAACGTGTCGATCTCGCCCGACTCCACCATCAGAAAGAAACCGTCCTTGTCCCGGGAGAGGATCTCGATGGCCTTCCGCGTCATCTCGGCAAGGCCCGGTTGGGTCGCCGGATCACGGTCGAACTCCGCTTCCAGCCCATTCGGCTGAAAGAGGCCCCAAACCCTGGGCAAGGCGCTGGATCCCGTGAGGTCGCCCCTGTCCGTAACGTAGGCGTACCCCTTGTCCTTGAGAACTCGTGTCAAATCCTCGCCGTCCTTTCGATTGGCTTTTTCGGGCCCGGGCACAAGATAGGCGCGTCCTCCGCCCAAAAGAACGTCGACACCGCTATAGACCATCTGTTCGGCAATCGATTCAGTTTCGTATCTGTCCATGGCGTGGCTGCAAAAGGCCGCGGGCGTCGCGTCGACGAACTCGCTGGTGAACACAAGTCCCGTGGCCTTGCCTTTGAGCCTCGCCGCTTCGAGGAGGGTCGGGAGCGGCCGATGGACTTCTCCCGGGCTCGTTCTCCCGACCCCGGGCATCGTCACAACGGCAGGCCTGATGGATATCGTTTCGCTTTCTATTTTGTGGCCCGTGGCATAGGCCGAGGCGGCCGCGGCGGAATCGGTGATCAGGGCGTTTGAGCTGTAGATCCTGACCAGCCCGCAGGCGAACCTGTCCATGATGAGCGGCCGCCCTTCCTGGTACCATCTGGCCAGCCCGATGTCCGAGAGGCTCATGCCATCCGGGATAATCAGGATGATGTTCCTTATTTTGTGAGGACCTCCGCACCCTGCCGCCGCAAGGACCGATAGGGCCAGCCCGAATGAAATAATCCTTCGTATTTTCGGAATCCGCATCCTCATGAATTGCTGATTTTCGCCAAGGGTGCAATATACCAGAGTTTGCGGGGAGACTCAAGACGGAACGGAAGATCGGTTCCGGGAAGACTTCCATCGGCAATTTTGAAGGTATCGTTTGCTTCTCAAAAAGCGATTTGTTATAATCCCTCGCGAACTTTAAATGGGAGGTTTTCCTATGGGTAAATTCTTAGCCGTCTTCGGCGGCCTGGTCGCCATGGCCGCAGGTCTCGTCCTCGTCATCTTCGTATGGTGCCGTGAATTCTGCCAGCTTGTTTTCGGCTTTATCCCCCCCGTTCTGTTCTTCGGCGGCTTGATCGCTTTGATCGCCGGGATCTCCAGCATCAAGGACGCCCAGCGCACCAAGAAGCTCGAGGAAGAAACCTCCGAAAAAAAGGAAGAAGAAAAGAAGGTTTGACGCCGATAGGCCTGAGCTCTCGAGTTTGTTGTCTTCCTGAATAATGGGCGTCCGTCCGTTCCCTGATCGGGAAGGAGGGCTTGCCTGTTTTAAAACTTGTATGGTAATATTTTTGAGGTGTTTCATTTCAGCATCGCCCTATTTTCAGGCCTCCTGGCCCTGCTTCCTCCCATAACGAAGGACATCCAGCGGGCTTGGCTGCGGAACAGCGCAGCTGAACTTCATGAGGTCTTCTCCAAGACGACCGCTCTGAACATCTCGCTTCCCGAGCCCGTCCCTTTTTCCGACCAAGTTTCCCACGAACAGGCCTACTTCCTCTTCGAGAGGATCTTTTCCACTTACAAGACGTTCGAGTTCATCCCCGAGGCCGGCCTTTTGACACCCCCGGAGGGACAGGGCTGCATTCTTAAGGCCCGCTGGTCCTTTCGGAACACAAGGAACAACAGTCCATACCTGTTCGATGTCTTCTTCTACCTCATCCACGATCCCGGACCGCCGGCGTCGCCCGGCGCTCCGAGCGCCCCTTGGAGGATCTCCGAGATCAAGGCGGAGAGGCTATGAGGAGAGGACTACGGACGGCATTTTTCGCGGCGGCCGTTCTCGCGCTGCTTTGTTTCGGTCTCTCCTTTCTCATGCCTTCGCTCATTTCCAAGAACTATGACCAGAAGGGCCTCGAAGGTCTGAGAGTCACGGTTCGAGAGATTCGCCGCGAATTTGCCGCCGTCCTGGCTTCGCACGACAGGACGCTGGCGCGCCTCCGCAAGGCACCCTCCTCCGGAAACGAAGATAGTCTCTTTGCCTTTCTCAAGGACCTCGGCTTGAGGACTGAGACGGAAGGCGCCGCCTGCTTTGGTCCTGACGGCCGGATGATCCTCTGGCTGGGAAACGTCGTCGATCTGAATGTCCACGTTCGACCTGAAGACCTGGGTTCCTTCTCGGCACGAGAGGCCCCCTTCCTTGTCCGGGACAAGGCATCGTTCTTCCTGGTTTCTGTCGAAGCGGCGAAGGATGGCGGGCACTTGGCCCTTTTCCGGCTGTTGGCCTTCATTCCCCAGTTCCAGTCGTCCTACCTCAAGGAGTCGCATTTTCTCGGCCGAAAATTTCTGAAGAGCGGTCATATCGATTATTGGAGCTTTCACGAGGACGTTTCCGGGTTCGAGAAGATCTTCGCGAAACGAGACGACGAGTTCGCCGGGCAGCCGCGGCAGATGAACGAGATCCGGACCCTTTATTTTCCTCTTCGAGGACCCGACAAAAGGATCCTGGCAACGGTCACCCTCAGCTCCCGGTCCCTCACCGAGAGGCTGACCGTATTGCGGGAGAACATCTTTTTCGGGTTCTACGTCCTTCTGATCCTCTCCCTGGTTTGTCTCCTTGTTTTCCTTGCGACATCTCCCGGCTTTTTCAGGGAAGGAAACCCCCTCAAGGCCCTCCTCATCGTCGCCGGGCTCGCCGGGACCAGATTTCTGTTCTTCCCCTTCAGCCGCCTCGAACGGGTCCAATCCCTTCCCGTTTTTTCCCCAGCAGAAGCAGGCTTTTTTTCCCTGGGCGATCTCACCCGCTCTCCGGCCGACATCCTGCTGACAGCCCTCGCGGCCGCTTTACTGGCCGGGGTCCTGGCAGTCATCTCACGTCCGCTCTTCCGGACCGGAAAGAGGAACACACTCCGGCCGCTATCCATCGCTTTAAGCGCCGCCTCGATTTCGGCTGCCATATTCCTCATGTCCGTTTTTCAGACTGTCGTCCGGCGGCTGATCTTCAATTCCAATATCCCTCTCCAGAGCTTCAGGCCTGAGGCTTCCTTTTTCTTCCTTCACTTGGCTCTCCTTTTTTTCGTTGCAACATTGCTGACAGTCCTGATCGTGGTCCTCAGAGCGGCAGCCGTTCATGCTCCCGGCCCCGGCCTTTCGCTCATCCTCGCCGTGCCGATATTAACCGCTTTCATCATCTTGTCGCGCGAACCGTTCAACCCAATCACAACGGCCGTACGCGCTTCAGTCCTGGCCTTTGTTCTGATCATGGCTCATCTGAGGATCACGATGATCAGGAAGGAGGTATTCTTCCTCGGCTTCTTTTTGGGAACGCTCTTCCTGGCCCAATCCATCGACCGGGCTTCAGCCTTCAGGACCCGGTCGCTCATCCAGAACTTCCTCAGGAACGCCGTGCTGTCCCAAGAGCAATGGGGGAAATTTCTTGTCGAGGAGTCCCTTCCCGAGATCGATAAACGGAGCGCCTCGATCTTCTCTTTCCTCAAAGAGCCCGGTTCCCCCGATTTCGCCCATACACTTTGGGACAAAACCCTAGCCGCCAAGTTCAACTGGTACTCAAGCCTGGAGGTCCTCGATTCGGAGGGAAACGCCCTTTCCCGGTTCTCCCTGAACATCCCAAAGCTCTACAGCCGGGAACTTTCTCTCCCGCCGAGCCGGAATTGGACAGTATCCCGGCAGTCGATCGCCTCCTTTGGGCGGGAAAAGGACTTCTTTGTCGGATACAAGGACTGGTTTGAGGGAAACGTGCGTCTCGGCAGGACGCTTCTCTTCCTCTCCCTGGACCCGGACATGCTGCCATTCCTATACTCGGCCAACCCTTACTTTGAACTGCTCCGGGCCGGCCCGATCCCTTCTTTGAACGCCGTGGACTTCGGTCTGGCTATTTTCGATACGGAAGGAAGACTGCTCTTCAACCCTCAGCGGATCTCGTCCGGGATCCCGATGGACATCCTGCTCAAACTTGGGACCCCCGAGGCCGCCGGCTGGAGCGGATTCACAAGCAAGTCCAGGGCCTTCGATTCCTATTATTTCCGGCGCGGCAAATACATCTACTCCTTGTTTACCCCGCGAAAGACATTCCGGGCTTACGCCGTCGAGGTCCTTAAGCTCTTCTTCCTCGACCTCATCCTCGTTTTGATCCTTGCTCTCCCGGCGACCCTGGTCCTCCGGCGGAGGGTGTTCAGGAACGTCTTCTGGTCGTTTTCCAACCGGGTCTATGCGGCCTTTTTCGCGGTCGCCCTGGTCCCGCTTCTCCTCCTCACGTTCTTCACGCGGAACCTCTTTGACCGTATCTTCGCTGACCGCTTTGTCGAGGAAGCCGCCACGCACGCGAGTTTCGCCCGGAGCATCTTGGAGGACTTCATCTACATCCAGGCGGGAGACCCGGCAGGCCTTCCCTCCCCGCCGGAAGACCTGGTCCTTTGGGTCAGCGCCACACTGTCCAACGACGTCAATCTCTACCGGGATGCCAAGCTCCTGTCCTCGAGCCGCCGTGAGTTCTTCGATGCCGGCCTCCTCCCCGAGCTTCTTGACGGCGAGATCTATTACAGACTGCACCGGAAGAAAACCCCCTTCTGGACCCAGAGAAAGCGGATCGGGGGATATTCCTTCCAGACGCTGACCGTCCCCTACGATTTCCGCGGTTCCACGTTCCTGGTCTCCCTCCCCTTCCCGTTCGAGAAGCAGGAGGCGGCACGGGCCGCCGGCGAACTCGTTGAATTCCTGCTCATGATCTCCATCTTCTTCGCCGGCCTGGTCTTCCTCTTTGCCAGGGCGATCCGGGTGATGATCGTCGTCCCCGTCCGCAAGCTCCTGGCAGGGACGCGCGAGGTCAGTCTCGGCAACCTTGAGGTCACGATCGACCACCCTTCGCAGGACGAAATGAAGACCCTCGTCGACGGCTTCAACGCCATGGTCCACAGTCTCAAGACCCATCAGCAGGAGCTGGCGGAGATGGGCAAGAAGGTCGCCTGGGCGGAGATGGCCCGAAAAGTGGCCCATGAGATCAAGAACCCCCTCACTCCGATCCAGCTGTCGGCCGAACACATCCTCAAGGTCTATGAGGATCGAGGGGGGAACTTCGACAAAGCCCTCAAGGAATCCATCTCCTATATCATCGGTGAGGTGGAGAATCTCCGCCGGATATCCCAAGAGTTCATGGAGATCGCCAGGGACACGACCCTCCGCAAAGAGCCCTGCGATCTCAAAGAAATCTTAGAGGGAACGCTCGGGCCTTACAAGAAGCTCCTCGCCTCAAGGATCCGATTTCGGGAGATTTATGAGGGCGCTGATTTTAAATGTCCGGCCGATGCGGCCAAGCTCGGAACGGCGTTCCGGAACATCGTCATCAACGCCGTCGAAGCAGTCAAGGAAACGGGCGAGATCACGGTCCTTGTCCGGCGCGAAGATCAGGGCTTGACGGTCTCGATCCGGGACTCGGGGCCGGGAATGTCCAAAGAGGTTCTGGACAAGATCTTCGAGCCCTATTTCTCAACCAAAACCGCCGGGACGGGCCTGGGTCTTCCCATCTCCAAGAAGATCATCGAGGACCACGGCGGGTCGGTCCGGGCCGCCAGCGAGCCCGGCCGGGGGACGACCGTCACCGTCGATCTGCCCTGATCTCCCTGGAAATTTTTTGAGTTTTATGAAAAAATAGCCTTCTGCGGAAAGGAAACGCAACATGGCCAAAGTCCTCGTGACCTATTTCAGTCGGACCGGAAACACTAAGAAAATCGCGGAAGCCATCCTTGACTCCATCGACCATGACAGGGTCATTTTTCCGATGGACAAGGTCGAGGACATGACACCTTACAGCCTGATTTTCATCGGCTTTCCGGTCCAGTCCCACAGCATCCCCTATCGAGCCGAGGTGTTCCTGAAAAAGGTCCCCGCCGGAAAGAAAATCGCCCTCTTCTCCACCCATGGTTCACTCCCGGGAATAAGGCTTTCGCGGGAGGCGCTGGAATACGCGACCATCCTGGTCTCTAAAGCCAATCTCCTCGGAACATTCTCCTGCAGGGGCAAGGTTTCGATGCAGGCACGCGAAGTCTTGAGCCAGTCACCCGAGCACGAGGAATGGGCAGACATGGCAGCCTCGGCAAGCACGCATCCCGACGAGCACGACATCGCCGACGCCAGAGCTTTTGCCCGATGGATCATAACGAAAAGCGCCCACGGGCTCTATTGAGCCGCCGGCCTCACCTCACACCGGGATCCTTTTAATCCTTTCGAATCCCGACACTCCCACGAACTCCAGGGGTTCACCTTTTTCGATCTCATCGAAGAGCAGGTTCAACCCGAGCGTGTCGCTTGAAACGTGGCCGGCGATGATCACGTTCAGGTTGGACTTCTTGGCTTTGTCCAGGGCTTCCTCGCTGAAATGCATTCCCACGAGGGTGCTCACTCCGGCGGCCGCGTATCGTTCGAAAATCTCCTTGGAGCCTTCGGTCCCGCCCGTCATGTCCACGAATATCCTCCCGCACCTGTTTATCTCCGAGCCGCTGACGATCTTCGGCGGGGCGTTCCTCCGGGAAGAGTTCCGGTATTCGGGAACTTCCTTCAGGAGTTTGAGCAGGTCTCCTAAAGTGCGGGGAGGCTTTTCCTGAAAGAGCTTCGTCAGAAAATTTGTGACGCAGTTGTCGGCGGGCGTGTGGATGCACATCATCGGCAGGCTGAGCGCCCGGGCCGCGTCAACCGCCCGCTCATGGTTCACCGGCAGCATGCGACGCTCGATTTCCCCGATCCGTTTTTCCATTAGCTGTTCGGCAACGCTCACGGGAACCCCGAAAGCGGCCAGGAGGTCGGACTGGAGCTTCATCACGTCGTGGAGCCTGGCCAAGGCATATCCCTCCGGGTGGTGCCCGATGACAAGGTCAATTTTCTTCCCCTCATCCCTGTTCAAGACATAGGCCAGGAGGATCTCTCCCACTTCCATGTCGATACCCACGATCGCCTTTTTCACCTCGATATCCCGGGATCCGTTAAGGATACGCGTATCGGCGAAGGGGTTGAAAAGCCTGTCCCGATCGAAATCATCCTTCTCATCCTCGGGGAGCTTACCCAACCTCTCTTTTTCCTCCTCGAGAAGCCTCCGGATCTCCTCCCCACCCCTCAAGTCGTTGGCGATCCCCGTCTCGACGGCCTTCCTGTAAAGAGCTTCAAGTTTCATGCTTCTCTCCTTTCTTGATCAGCGCGGCCAAAACAGCTGCCCTGGAGGCCAGTTCTTCAGCCCGTCGCTTCGCTTCTAAAGATTCTTCCATATCCGGGCGCTTCTCATCCTCGAGGAGGGCCGCCCGGTATGTCATCAGGCGGGCCGCTTCGATCGCCGACACAACATCGGCCAGCTCCTGATCAATCTCTCCATAATCATAACAGGTGGCCTCGGCGCGACCCCGGCCAAAAACCCTGCTGAGGCAGGGGGCCAACAAGCCTTGGGCCGAGCCCAATGAAGCGGCGGAGCACCGGACTTCAGGGCTCAAGCCCCCGAAAAGCCTTCCTGCGAGCGGCCCCGGACCGGCGGCGGGAAGGCATTTTAAGACTTCTTCGAGGATCATGACCGATTCCACTCCTGAAAGCCTAACGCTCCCTTCTATCTCCGGACGTCCCGCTCTTTGCCGAAGGAAATCTCCCAGTTTAAGGACAAAGGCTTCCGCGATCTCCCTGTCCGGAACGGCCACATCCCGCGAGGACGAAACTTCCAAAGCGACAATGAGCCGGATGGCCTCCTTTAGGGCTTTCTGTTTCGGTGTCAATAGGTAATCCATAGCCGACATCATGTTAATTCGCCCCCCCGGCTGAATCAAGTGAATTCTCGGGCCGCGTTTTGCGGGCCGCCCGGGGAATTGACAGGGCCTGCGAAATAGATTAATGATAATCTCATGATCTTGGCACTTTTTCGATTCGTCTTCATCGTCTTTATCCTCTACCTCATCTATGCGGTCGTCAGGTTCTTCCAGTCCATAGGCAAGGCCAAGCCGTCACGGCATGAACAGGGGCAGGTCCAGGGAACCATGGTCAAGGACGAATTTTGTAACTTGTATCTTCCCCGGGATGAAGCGGTCCGGGAGATACGAGACGGCAAGGAATACTTCTTTTGTTCCGATGAATGCCGAAAAAAGTTCTTCGAGGCTAATAAGCCATGAACTCGATTCGGAAATCCTCGAACTCCC
>CAZSMW010000428.1:0-4773 GCA_964607985.1 uncultured Eubacteriales bacterium | reverse complement strand
GCGGAAGAGATCATCCACAGGTTCGGTTACGGCGCCCTGTTCAACGCGGCCCTGCTGTTTGTCGCCGCCTCGCTGGCCTGCATCCTTCTTACCCGGGAGATGCCGAGGGCGGAGGCCGGCAGGCCCTCAGAACCGCGATTTCTGAGGACCGTTCCCGTCTGGGCCCTCCTGATCATCTCGGCCATGCCCGTCTTTCATGGGGCCGTTAGGGGGACGATGATCTACTTCATCGCCCTCTTCGGAAAGTCCATCGATATCGGCCGGGTCGGTCCGTTCTTCGTTGTCTTTTCCCTGGCCGCCATCCTCACCCGTTTCGGCCTGGGGGATCTCTCGGACCGCCGCGGCCGAAAACGGATCATCTTCCTCTCGGCCGTGATCATCAGCGTCAACCTGTTTGCGATCTCCCAGGTCCGGACGTTCGGCATGCTAATCGTGACGGGGTTCATCGGTGGGCTGGGCCAGGGGTTGATCTTCCCGGCGTTGAGCACCTACATCGTTGATTTCATGGGTCGCGAGAACAAGGGCCTGGCCATCAGCCTCTATCTGTCCCTCTTTGACGTCGGGATGGGACTGGGTTCGCCGTTCTTCGGCTGGATCTCCGACAGGCTCGGATACCGGAAGATGTATATGACGGCGGGCCTTTTTCTGCTCGTGTCGACAATGATTTTCATGGCCGGGGCGCCTAAGACCGAAGCCGATCGTGCCGTCCGGGCCCCGCGGACATAAAAAAGGAGGAACGCATGAACAAAATGTATGACATGATCGTCTCGAGAAGGACGGTCCGCCAGTTCCGGCCGGAATCCGTCCCGCGCCTGGTGCTGGAGCGCATTGTCGAGGCCGGAAGGCTGGCCCCTTCAGCGGCCAACCTGCAGCCCCTTGAGTTTATCTTGGCGGACGGGGACGCCGCCTGCCGCGAGGTTTTCCCCTGCCTTAAATGGGCGGCCTACATCGCGCCGGCCGGCAACCCTGCTCCGGGGCGCGAGCCGACCGCGTATGTGATCGTCCTGGCCAATACCGAGGTCAGAGAAAAGGGCTTCGAATATGATATCGGAGCTGCCATGGAGAACATGATCCTGGCCGGCTTGACGGAGGGGGTCGCGAGCTGCTGGCTCTTATCCGTGGACAGGGACAGGCTCCGGGAGATCTTCACGGTTCCCGAGACCCGGAAGATCGACTCGGTGCTTGCCCTGGGCTATCCCGCCGAAGAGCCGAAGGTCGAGGAACTCAAGGATTCATGCAGATACTGGAAAGAAGCCGACGGCACCTTCCATGTCCCGAAACGGAAACTCAAGGACATCATCCATTACGGGAAGTTCTAAGGCTTCTCAGAGAATCGAAGTTCTTATTCTCCGGCGACGGTCATTTCGGCGACCTTGATCGTCGGGCCGGTGACAGGGCTTAAGAACTCAATATCCCTGCCGACCATCTCGACGCCTTTGAGGAGCGTCCCCAGGTTTCCCGAAATGGTGATCTCCGAGACCGGATAGGCGACCTCGCCGTCCTCGATCCAGAGGCCGAAGGCCCCCCGCGAGATGTCGCCCGTGACGGAGTTCAGCCCGTGACCCAGGGTCCGGATGAGGCAGAGTCCTTCTTTCGTGGATTTGATGATCTCCTCCGGGGTTGCTTTCCCAGGTTCGAGGAAGAAGTTATTGGGGCTGACCCCGCCGCCGTCCGCGTTCCCGGTCGTCGCGAGATTCAGTTTTCGCGCCGCGTAGGTATTGCAGATATAGTTCTTGAGAACGCCTTTTTCGACGACGACCGTCCGCCGGCTGGGAACGCCGTCCGAGTCGAAAGGACGCGATCCCAGCTCTTTGGGCATCAACCCATCGTCGACGACGTTGATCAAGCGGTTGCCGATCCTTAGGCCGAGCATGTCCGTGAGGAACGACGCTTTCTGGTAGATGGCCGTCCCCGAGACGCAGGAAAAGAGAAACCCCATGAGCCAAGAGGTCATGGTCGGCTCGAAAATGACAGGGACGTTCTTCGTTTTGATCTTCCTCGGATGGAGCTGCCGGACGGTCCTGGCCACGGCCTTCTTCGCGACCTCCTCGGGCGGGGCCAGGTCCTTGAAGAACCTCTTGGAGGATGACCAGGAGTCTTCGACCCGGTCATTCGTGCCGCCCGCCTGGAGGCCGACGCTTAGGCCGCAATAGGTCTGGCTGTATTCGCCGATGAACCCGTTGGAATTCGCCAGCACGATCCTCGCCTCATCGCTGACGAAGCCGGCGCCGTAGGAGTTTGTGATGCGCTTGTCCTTGAGGGCGATCCGTTCCGTCTCTAGGGCCAGCCCGATCTTTGTTTTGGAGTCGACGGCAGAGACATCGGGATCGTAAAGGCGGAGCGACGCGGCGTCGACGGTCGAGGGAGTCAGGGGGGCAAGTCCCGAATATTCATCGGGTTCGGCCAGCTCCGCCCTCCGGACGGCGTTCCGAACGAGGCGGCGCAGGGTCCCCATGGAAAGGTCCGAAGAGCCGGCGAAGGCTGTTTTCTTGTCCTTGATGACCCTCAGGCCCAGAACCCTGGACCCCGCCTCTACGAGATTTTCGATCTTGCCGCGGCGGATGTCGACGCTGAACTCGCGGCCCTCTATGACGGAAACTTCGATCTCTCCGGCGCCTTCGGCCTTCCCCCAGGCGATGAGTTTTTCTGCCAAATCCCTCATCTCTGGCCTCCTACCGTCATCCGGGAGATCTTCATGGTCGGACAGCCGTCGTTCACCGGGACGTCTTGCCCTTCCTTGCTGCAGGTCCCCGTCTGGAGCCCGAAGGCCAGGTCGGAGCCGACCATGCTGAGGTTCTTAAGGATGTCGATGTTCGTCCCGATGAGTGTCGCCTGCTTGACCGGGGCCGTGAGCTTCCCGTCTTCGATGAGGCGGCCCAGGCTGACCGAGAACGTGAACTTTCCCGAATCCTCCACCTGGCCGCCCTGGAGGCTCTCGACATAAAAGCCCTTGCGGACCGAGGCCAGTATCTCGTCCGGGGCGTATTCGCCTCGGTCGATGTAGGTGTTGGCCATCCGGGGGATGGGCCAATGACTGAAGTCCTGCCTCCTGCCGTGGCCGGTGAGGGGCCGCTTCATGAGTCCTGCCGAGAGCCGGTCCTGGAGGAGTCCCCGGACGACACCCTTTTCGATGAGGAGCGTCTTGCGTGGGATGGTCCCTTCGTCGTCGATGTCGTAGGAACCACGGGAATGAGGGATGGTCGGATCGTCATAGATCGTGATCTGCTCCGTTCCGATCTTCTTCCCCATCTTGTTCCAAAAGATGGACGTTTTCTTGCGGTTGAAGTCGGCCTCGAGAAGATGGCCGACGGCTTCGTGGATAAGAACTCCGCTGTGCCCCGGGGAGAGGACGATGGGCATCTCCCCGGCCGGGGCGTCGACGGCGTCGAGGAGGAGGACGGCTTCGCGGGCGGCCTCCTCGCCGATCCGGCGGGGCGTAAGGACGTCCTTGAAAACCTCCAGCCCGGCGCGGCCTCCGCCTCCCCAATAGCCGAACTCCCGGCGGCCGTCTTTCCCGGCGATGGTGACGCAGGTAAGCCTGACCATGGGCCGGACGTCCCGGACAAGAAGACCCTCGGAATTGGCCACGACGACATATTGGACGCTGTCTTGAAGCGAGGCCTTGACCTTCTGGATCTTCAAGTCGAAGGACTTGGCGGCGCCGTAGGCCTCCCGGACAAGCGCGATCTTTTTCCCCATACCCGACATATGGGCCGGCCGGAGAACGGGGCAACAGCTCGGGCGGCGCGAAGGATGCCGGAATCTGAGGGGAGCGGACTTAAATTTCCCCGAGGCGATGGACGCGGCCGTCAGGGCGGCCTTTTGGACTTTCTCAAGGGAGAGGTCGTTGGTGTATCCGAAGCCGGTCTTGTTGCCGGACAGAACCCGTATTCCCATGCCGACGCCTATCGTCTCGGCCGTCTCCTTGATGATGTCGTCTTCCATATGGATGAAATCATAGGTGCGATATTCCAGGAAGACTTCGGCGAAGTCGCCGCCCCGCGAGAGGGCGAAGGCCAGAGTCGTCCTGAGGTCCTCCTCGGACAAGCCGAAATGGTCAATGAAGGGCAAAGGTTCCGGAACGTTTCTCATGCGAGCCATTATACCCTATCGCGGGGGGATGAGTCTTTGAGGCGGTTCTATGCGTCTTTTTTGACCTTCAATTAGCGCTTCTTTTTATTCAGTAATGGCAAGGCCAAAATGAACAGGCTTCCGATGCCGAGCGCATATTCGAAGAGGTTCGTCACGAGGTGGACGCCGAGCCCGGAGAGGATGGCGATCCTCGGTTCGAAGCCCATCATTCCCATGGTGAGGGCCCAGACGGATTCCCACGTCCCGAACCCGGCCAGCCCTTTGACGGGCAGGACAGAGGTGATCTCGGCCCCGGTGATCCCAAGGATGAGCTTCCAGAAACTCAAGTCCGCGATGCCGAATCCCAGGCTTCTCAGAAGGGCGAAGAGCAGAAAATAAAGACTGACGTACTTCGCCGCGCGTATGCCCAGAGAAAGGACGAAGATGGGGACGGCCAATCTCTTGCCCTGAATGAGGGCAAGGCTTTCGATCGTCGCCCGAATTTTCTCGACGGATACGACGGCCCACTTCTTATCCGTCCATTTGAGGACCCCCAATATCCTTCCGTAAATCGCGAGGGCAAAGGTGAAGAATGGGATGAGTTTCCAGAGGATCAGGATCCACAGGGCAAAGAAGGTTCCTGCCACGATGAGGAGCGTGGGAGTGGAGATGGATACGGCTCCCAATCCGACGGCGATGACC
>CAZSMW010000427.1:0-3611 GCA_964607985.1 uncultured Eubacteriales bacterium | reverse complement strand
CTGCACCCGCCAACTCGGGGATCTCGAGGCGATCCAAGCCGCCTACCGGCGCTGGGTGACGTCTAATCCCGACAAGCTGGACGGCGCCTTATAGGTTGGGCGCCCCCTGGACCTCGAATTCCTCCCGCTCCAAGAGCTCCTTGAAGTGCGGCTCGTTGCGAATGTTCTTGAGTCTGAGATCCATATTGGATAGGATAGGATCCTTTAGAGTTTATGGAGGCTGATTGTGAATCTTCAAGCGTTGGTGGACCTGATCAATGGTTATGTCTGGAGCGCGCCTTTGGTGGTGCTCTGTTTGGCTGCCGGGACCTACTTTTCGGTGCGCACGCGTTTCCTTCAAGTTCGGCTCCTGAAGGACATGATCACGCAATTGTTCAAGGGGAAGTCGTCCCAGTCCGGCGTTTCCTCCTTTCAGGGATTTGCCATGGCCCTCGGCGGCCGGGTCGGCACGGGGAACATCGCGGGGGTCGCCACGGCCATCGGCATGGGCGGTCCGGGGGCCCTGTTCTGGATGTGGGTGATCGCCTTCCTGGGCGCCGGGTCCGCTTATATTGAGGCCGCCTTGGCCCAGGTGTGGAAAGAGGAGATCGGCGGAGTCTATCGCGGCGGTCCATCCTTCTACATCGATAAGGGCCTGGGGCTGAAATGGTATTCCATGATATTCGCGGTCGTCACCGTCCTTTCCTGCGGTATCCTTCTGCCTGGGATCCAGGCCAACAGCATCGCCACGGCCTTTCAGATCGCCTATCCGGCCGTCACACCGGCCATCTCGGGGCTCGTGGTCACTGCGCTGCTGGGGCTGATCATCTTTGGCGGCGTCAAGCGGATCGGCAAAGCGGCCGAGCTTCTTGTCCCGTTCATGGCGATCGGCTACATCCTGATGGCCCTGATCATCATCGCCCTGAACATCCAGCGCCTCCCGGCCGTGTTATCCTTGATCTTTTCCTCCGCCTTGGGGAAGAACGCCGTCTTCGGAGGCGTCGTCGGCTCCGCCATCGCCTGGGGCGTCAAACGGGGCATTTTCTCCAACGAGGCCGGCCAGGGGACGGGACCGCAGGCTGCGGCGGCCGCTGAAGTGGGGCATCCCGCCGAGCAAGGGCTCGTCCAGGCGTTCTCGGTTTACGTCGACACCCTCCTGGTCTGCAGTGCGACGGGGTTCATGATCCTCATCACCGGGATGTACAACACCGGCAACGGCCGCGGCGGTTTCCTGGTCGAGAACCTGCCCGGCGTGGAAGCCGGCCCGGCCTGGACCCAGCGCGCCGTCGACACCATGATCAACGGTTTCGGCAGCCAGTTCGTGGCCTTCGCCTTGCTGTTCTTCGCGTTCACCACCCTGATGGCCTATGCCTATTACACGGAATCCAACGTGGCCTACCTGTTCAAGAACAAGAGCCGGATCATGATCCCTGTAGCCCGAGTCTTTCTGCTGGCCATGACCTTTTTCGGCTCGATCCGGACGGCCAAGCTGGCTTGGGGGATGGGGGACATCGGCGTGGGGTTGATGGCCTGGCTCAACATCATTGCCATCCTTCTGCTGACCCGGGTCGGCCTGGCCACCCTGAAGGATTATGAGGCCCAGAGGAAAAGCGGCCAACCGCTATCGTTCGACCCCGCCAAACTGGGCATCCGCAACGCCGGCCTCTGGGACGTCATCCGGCGCCGGCGGCAAGATTCTAAGTGAGGTTTGCCTTAATTTTCCGCCTCGTTCGCTTGACACATCCGGCGGCGGGATTGTATCCTTAGCCCTCAGCCCATGTTCCGATCCGTCAGCGGTTTTCATTGTTTCATCGCCGGCGAACAACGTCGAAGAAAGAGAAGCAACGCGACATGACAAACGAAATTCTTCTCGGCGATGAAGCCATCGCCCTGGGCGCAATCCACGCCGGGATTTCGGCGGCCTACTCCTATCCCGGGACGCCGGCCTCGGAGATCCTGGAATACCTGATCCGGGCCTCCGAAGGCGGCAGGAAGTTCACGGCCGTCTGGTCGGTCAACGAAAAAACGGCCTACGAGGAAGCCCTCGGCGTCTCGTTCGCCGGCAAGCGGTCCATGGTCTCCTTCAAGCACGTCGGTCTCAACGTCGCCGCCGACCCGTTCATGAACTCGGCCATCACCGGGGCCAACGGCGGGCTGGTCGTAATCAGCGCCGACGACCCCGGCATGCACAGCTCCCAGAACGAACAGGATAGCCGTTTCTACGCCCAGTTCGCCCAGATCTTCTGTTTCGAGCCTTCGAACCACCAGGAAGCTTACGACATGACCAGGCAGGCATTCGACATCTCCGAAGAGCTGGGGTTACCGGTCATGGTTCGGATGGTCACGCGCCTTGCCCACAGCCGGTCGTCGGTCGCGACTCGGGAGGCGCGGGCCCAGAACGGGCTCCGCTATGGCGACTGGAAGGATTGGACGCTTTTGCCGGCCAACGCGCGGCGCCGGTTCAAGCTCCTCCTCGAGAAGCAGGCCGACATGGTCAAGCTGTCCGAAAGTTTGCCTTTCAACAAGCTCGAGCTCAACCCAAAAGATCGTTCACTCGGCGTCATCGCTTCCGGGATCGCGTACAACTATCTGCGGGAAAGCCTTGCGGGCGTCGACCCGGCCCCGTCGGTCCTGAAGATCGCCGGCTATCCTCTGCCCGAATCGATGATCACCCGACTGTTCGAGTACGTGGATACGGTCCTCGTGATGGAGGAGGGGTACCCCCTCATCGAACGAGGATTGAATGGGTTTTTCGGCATCCCCGGGAAGGTGATCAAGGGGAAGCTCACGGGAGAGTTGCCGCTCACGGGAGAGCTTTCGCCCGATATCGTCCGCACAGCACTCGGGCTCGATCCACTTGCGGCCCGGGACGCCGGGGACGTCAAGCTCGCCAACCGCCCCCCGCAGCTCTGCGCCGGCTGTCCGCACGCCGATACCGTCAAGGCCCTCAACAAGGCCCTGGAAGGACGGTCCGGCTCCAACGTCTTCTCGGACATCGGCTGCTACACGCTGAGCGCCCTGCCCCCGTACAACGCCGTCCAGACGTGCGTCTGCATGGGCGCTAGCGTAAGCATGGCCCGGGGAGGCTCGGATGCGGGCGTCCGGCCATCGGTCGCGGTCATCGGCGACTCGACCTTCGCCCACTCGGGGATGACGCCGCTCCTCAGCGCGGCCGCGGCCGACGCGGACATGACGGTCATGATCCTCGACAACGCCACGACCGCCATGACGGGCGGCCAGCCGAGTTACGGCACGGGCGAAAACCTGCTCAAGATTCTCGAGGGACTCGGGGTGAAGAAGGAGCACATCCGGGTCATCGAGCCTCTTCCCAAGAACTTGGAGAAGAATGTCCGGATCATCAAGGAAGAACTCGACCACAAGGGCCTCTCGGTCATCGTGGCCGTCCGCGAGTGCGTCCAGGAAACCCGGAAGAAGAGGAGCTGAGCCATGAAGCAGGACATCATTCTGGCGGGAGTGGGCGGGCAGGGGATCCTCTCGATCGCCTTCGTCATCGACAACGCGGCCCTCGCGGAAGGATTGTCGTTCAAACAGGCCGAGGTCCACGGCATGGCCCAGAGGGGAGGGGCGGTCCAGTCGCACATGCGGCTTTCAAGCGAGCGCATCTGGAGCGA
>CAZSMW010000426.1:0-10254 GCA_964607985.1 uncultured Eubacteriales bacterium | reverse complement strand
GTCGTCCTCTACCTGGCCGATTTCGCCGATCTGAACGTTGTCTTTGATCCTGAGGTCCGCGGGACCGTCACCTGCGATCTGAACCTCGTCCCTTGGGACCAAGCCCTGGACATCGTCCTCCGCTACAACAGGATGGGCAGGACCATCGAGGGCAACGTCCTGAGGATCGCCCCCATCACAGTCCTGATGCGTGAGGACACGGACCAGAGGAAGCTCAAGGATAGCAAGGAATTGGCAGGACCGGTCCAGGTCAAGACGATCACCCTATCCTATTCCAAGGCCAAGGATGTGGCAGGCCTCCTCAAAACAAAGATCTCGAGCCGGGGAGAAATGGTCATTGACGAGCGGACCAATACCCTGATCGTCTCCGACGTTAAGGACAAGCTGGACCTGCTTGAAAAGCTCATTTCGGTCCTCGACACGCCGACTCCCCAGGTCTCGATCGAAGCCCGGATCATCGAAGCCTCGGCCACGTTCATCCGTAACCTGGGCATCCAGTGGGGCTACCAGGGGATCGTCGACCCCTTCTACGGCAACCAGACCTCCCTCAAATTCCCGCACAAGATGCTCGCGGACGGCTCCCTGATCCCCCAAGGCATCGTGACCAAGGGGATCGGGGGCCCATTGGGGGGATATGCGATCAACCTCCCCGCCCCCGCCTTCAACACAGCCGTCGGCTTCTCCTTCGCCAACATCCTGGACACCTTCAGACTCGATGTCGCCCTCTCCGCCTTGGAAACATCGGGCAACGGCCGGATCATTTCCAGTCCGAGGGTGACGACCCAGAACAACCAGCCGGCCGAGATCATCCAGGGCCGCCAGATCCCCGTCCAGACGGTGGCCAATTTTACGGTGACCACACGCTACGTGAACGCCGCCCTTGAACTCAAAGCGACGCCCCAGATCACGGCCGAAGGGACCATCATCATGACGGTCGAGATCCAGAACAACGCGGCCGACTTCGCCAACCTGGTCAACGGCATCCCTCCCATAACGACCCAGAGCGCGAAGACGACCGTCATGGTCCCCGACGGAGGGACGACGGTCATCGGAGGGATCTACCGGACCGAGGATTCCGTAACCCGGGACACCGTCCCCTTCCTAGGCAAGATACCCATTCTGGGGAACCTCTTCCGCAATTTCGCCCGGACGAAACAGAACCGGGAGCTCCTCATCTTCATCACCCCCAGAATCATTAAGTAGGAGAGAACCAATGACCAAGAAAAAATCGGCAACAATCCTCTTGATCCTGGCCGTTCTCCCCGCGATCCTGATGCTCTCAGGCTGCAACCCGCTGGAGGACGATTCCAAGTCCTCGAGCTTCATCATCGTCGAGAGCGTCGCCGGAACAGACGCGTCGGGCAAGGCCGCCAGCTTCCTCCAATCCGACGTCGTCCTCACGAATTCGATCGTCACGGCCGACGTGGCGAAGGCAACCCTGCGGGCCAGCCTCCTCGACCCGGCCCCGATCCTCAAACCGGGCCAGTTCAATGACATCATGCTGGACCGCTACATCGTTTCGTATTCCCGGGTCGACGGAAAGAACCGTCAGGGTGTGGACGTCCCCTACTCCTTCGAAGGCGCCCTCACCCAGATCCTCAAGATCGGGACGAGCACCTCGATCTCCTTTGTCGTCGTGCGCGAGGTCGCCAAGCTCGAGTCGCCGCTCATCGACCTCGCTCAGAACAGAGCTGAAGGCGTCATCGAGGCCACGGCGAAGATCGAGTTCTACGGTCATGACCTGGTCGAGAACAAGGTCAAAGCCACGGGCTATTTGACCATCTTTTTTGCGAACTACGCCGACTCGACGACCGCCCCCGCGACTCTCCAATAAGGATGACGAACATGAAAACAAAAAGAGTTCTGACATTCGCGTTAGTTTTGGTCCTGCTCCTGGCGTCCTCCGCCTGCACAAGGAACGACGTCGGCACGCCCTCCCCCGTGGGGCCTTCTTCGTTTGCCGTCCTCCTGAAGCTCTCCGCCAGCCGCAACGTCATCTTTGCGGGCGACCAGCGGGATGGATCGACGATCTCGGTCTCCCTTAAGCGATTCGACGGGACACCTCTCGTCGGCAGGACCGTCTATTTCGAGATCTGCGACTCCACCCATCTCCGGGTCGACATCGGCTATTTCGAAGGCATGGAGAGGGTCATCTCCAGGCAGACGGACGGAGGCGGGAACATCACCTTTGTGTATAACGGACCTCTCAATAGCGAGATCGACACCAACACGTCCGTCTATATCTGGGCCTCGGCGGCCTCGGAAGGCAATGAATTCATCGAGGATTTCGCCCAGGTCAATATCGTCCGGGATTCTTCGTCTTCAGGTATCCTGGAGATCTCCGCCAATCCCAACGTCATCTTCGCGGGCGCGGGCGGCCAGCGGGAATGGTCGACGATCTCCGCTTCCCTCATGAGTCCCGACGGGACACCTATCGTCGGCAGGACCATCTACTTCGAGATCTGTGACTCCACCCATGTCCAACTCGAAATCGGATTTTTCGAAGGAGGGAATTTGGTCCTCTCCAGAAAGACGGACGCCGGAGGAAGCATCAGCTTCATTTACCACGGGCCCCTCAGAAAGGAGATCACGGCCAGTACATCCGTCTATATCTGGGCCACGGTGGCCTCGGAAAGCAAGGAATTCCTCGAGGATTCTGCCCAGATCAAGATCCTATCAGACCGTTAGCGGAAGAAGGCCTTCTCGTCACCAGGAGAGCCGCAAGGTTCTTTTTGTCCCGATTTTTTCTAACCCGTGACGAAGGGCTTTGTCCAGGTCGTCCCATTCCCGGCCCTTCAGGATGACCTGAACCTGGTAAAGCCCACGCGCCCTGGAAACCGAAGCCAGGGCTGGGCCGAGCACTTCGACCTCCCCCTCGCGGCCTTTCAACCTTGCCGCGAACTCCCGTGACTTCCTGGCCAGGGACCTCAGGTCTCGTCCCCGAAGCATGACCTCGGCCACGTGGGCGAAGGGGGGATAATTCATAAGGCGTCTGGCCTCGATCTCGGCATTATAGAAGGCGGGATAATCCCCTTCAGCGGCCGCACGGATGCGGAGGTCCGAAGGGCAGGATGTCTGGATGACGGCCTCGGCCCTCTCGTCGTCCTCGACAAAGGAGATCATCTGAGTGATCGACCCGGACACGATCTGGGAGGCCCGGTAATCGGCGAGTCCGAGCAGGGCCTCGGGAGAGACGACGCCGGCCAGGCGGACCCTGGGCACATCCGTCCGGCAGGCCAGCAGTCGAGTGCCCAGGAGGACCGGAATCCTTCCCTTCCGGAAGTTCCGAACGATCCTCTCCCGGTCCGCTTCGCGGCCGGCGGTGTCCGAGTCGAAGCAGGCCGTGCCGACCCCGGGGAACGCGTTCTTCAGCTCTTCCTCCACGGCCTCGATTCCCTTGGCCCTCCACTCGACGAGCGTCCCTCCGCACTCGGGGCATTTCCGGGAAGCCGGCAGGGTGGCGCCGCAATAATGACAGGCCCAAGTATTGTCTTTCTTGTGATAGCTCAACGCGATGTCGCAGCGCCGGCAGCGGGGGCTATGGCCGCAGCGTTGGCAAAGGACGAGGGGCGCATAGCCCCGCCGGTTGACGAACAGGATGACCGGGTCCCCACGAACGATCCGTTCCCCGATCTTCTGTTTCAGAACGCCGGATAGCGCCGACCTTCCCCCCGGGTCATCAGCGATCGAACACGTGAACTTCCGGCGCTCACTCTCAAGGCTGATCAGGGTCCCTTTGGTCAGCGCCTCGTGGAAGGCTTCAACCGACGGCCAAGAGGACCCGAAGACCACCACGGCCTTCTCCTCCTCGGCCCGGAGCCGGGCGCCTTTTATAGCATCATAAAGTTGCCCTTCCTGTTGGACATACGACTCGTTAGACTCTTCGTCGACGATGATCAGTCGAAGGCCCGGAAGCGGGGCCAGAAGGGCCGAGCGCGACCCGACGACCGCGTCCACCCGGCCCTCGGCTAGTTTCCTCCACGCGTCCTCCCGCCGGGTCTTCGAAAGCCGGCTGTAAAGGACGGCTGCCGGACCGCCCAGGAGCGCCTTCATCCGGACAAGTGCGGCCTCGCCGAGGCCGATCTCCGGCGCCAAGTAGAGGACCCTCCCGCGCGCCCCGAAGGACCTTCGGACCAGGCGGGTATAGGCCGCCTCGCGGGCCTCTCTGGACCCGAAAAGATAGAACGACCCGGATCCGCCCTCCTCGATCCTCCCCTCGACGGCGGCCGTGGCCGACGGAGCGATCCGGGCGAAATCGAGCTCGAGCTGACGTAACGTCCTCCCCGACCCGGCAGCGGGCGTTTTTTTCCCAGGACGGGAGGAAGTCGTCCTTACGTCCAGAAGCCCTTCGGTCTCCAGACGCGCGAGGAGGGAGGAAAGACTCTTGACCCCCATTTTTTTCGCCAGGAATGCCGGGCTGAGGGCCCTGCCGCACGGAAGGAAGGACGCTAATTTCCGTTCCCTCTTCCCGAGGGCCCCTTTCTCAAGGGTCGCCAGGCCGGCGGGAGTCCACGCGACCTTCCTCCGGTCCTTGGGGACGAGCGTCGGCGGCAGGGCAGCCGCGAGGACCTCCCCCCAGGGAGCGAACGACCGGGCGCTCAACGCCTTCGTGAAGCGCAGAAAGCCCGCCGAAAACGACGGAGTCTTATCAAGAACCTCACGGATGTCTTTGAGTTCGAACCCGCCGGCCGGCGACCCTTCGACGACGGCCACAACGAAGCCCGTCAGCGTCCTGCGTCCGAACGGAGCGATGACACGGCATCCGGGCTTGATCGCAGGCAGAAGTATTTCGGGGATCCCGTATTGAAAGGACCGGTCGACAGGAAGCGGGAACACGACCTCGGCGAACACGGTCACTTCTTGCCAAGAAATTCCATCACCAGCTTCATGTCCTCCCAGACCATTTTCTTGATCTCCTTGTTGCCTTCGTTGCGGATGACATAGGAAGGATGGAAGGTCGGCATGATCCTGATGCCCTGGTGATCGACGAACTTGCCCCTTCGCTCCCCCATGCTCTTCCGGCCGGGGATGAAGACGTCCGTCGCCACCTTTCCCAAGGTCACAATCACATTTGGCCGGATGAGCTCGATCTGCCGGACAAGATAGGGAGAGCATTTCTCTACCTCATCCGGAAGGGGAGTCCGATTGTCCGGAGGGCGGCACTTGACGACATTCGTGATAAAGACCTCTTCGCGCCTCCATTTCATGGCTTCGATGATCTTCGTCAGGAGCTGGCCGGCCCGCCCGACAAAGGGGCGTCCTTGGGCATCCTCATCCCGGCCCGGGGCTTCGCCGATGAACATCAACTCCGCCTTCTTATCCCCCTCTCCGGGAACCGCCCGGTTCCTCAGAGAGGACAGGGGGCAGAGGCGGCAGGACAGGATCTTTTCCTCGAGCTCTGGGAAGGAGACCTGCGGCGGCGGGAAGGCACCGGCCGGCGCCGGGGCGACGCCCGGCTCAGGGACACGGACGCGTTCGGCCGCCCGTACGGCATCGCCGGTCATCTCGAGCACGGCCGTCGGCTTCTTTCCCCGGCGCAGAACAAATCCTCCGCCCATTTCCTGGAGAAAGGCCAGCCTGTCACCCGCGGCCTTCAAGGGGTCATTTTCTTTTTTCTTCAATAACGGCCTCGATCTGGTCCAGGACGACCCGGCTGATCTCGCGTTTGCTCATTTTTTCCGTGGGCAGGACCTTCCCGTCCGAACGTATGATGAAGACTTTGTTATCGTCGGACTCGAACCCGATCCCCTCCTCCCCCACATTGTTGGCCACGATGAGGTCAAGCCTCTTTTCTTTCATCTTCCGGAAGGCGTTAGGGACGGTTTTGTCGGTCTCCGCCGCGAATCCCACGAGCACCTTTCCCTTCTTTTTTTCCCCGAGCGTTTTTAGAATGTCGCGCGTCTCGACCAAGTCGACCTTCCCGGCCAGGCCCCGCTTCCCGATTTTCTGCCGGGCCGTCCCGGTGAACCGGAAATCGGATACGGCGGCGGCCATGACGACCAGCCCGGAACCGGGGTAGGCCGCCAGGACCTCCTTCTCCATCTCGGCGGCCGTACGAACCTTGACCACCCGGACCCCCGCCGGAGGAACGAGCTGAACCGGTCCCGAGATGAGCGTCACGTCAGCACCCCGGGAGGCGGCTTCCCGGGCGATCTCGTAGCCCATTTTTCCGGAGGACGCGTTCGAGAGGAAACGGACGGGATCAAGGTACTCCCGGGTCGGCCCCGCTGTGACGAGGGTTCGTATCCCCTTTAAGCTCTCCGTCCGGGCCAGGATCCTCAGACCCTCCTCGACGATCCGCTCCGGGGACGCCAGCCTCCCCCAGCCTTCGTCGTGACAAGCGAGGTATCCCTTCTCCGGCTCGACGAACTCCACCCCCGCGCCCCTGAGCTTCCGGAGGTTCTCCCAGGTCCGGGGATGGAGGTACATGGCCTCATTCATGGCCGGGGCAACGAGGACCGGGCAGCGGGTCGCCAGGTAGAGCGTCGAAAGGAAATCATCAGCGACACCCGATGCGAACTTGGCGATGACGTTGGCCGTGGCCGGAGCCACGCAGAGGAGGGAGATCTCCCGGGCCAGGACCACGTGTCCCACCCGGCGGGAGACGCGTTCATCGAAAAGGTCCACGATGGCGTCCTCGCCGGATAGGGCGCTGAAGAGCAGGGGCGAAACGAGCCGGGCGGCGTTCCGGGTCATGACGACACGGACACGACAGCCCTTTTTCTGGAACCCCCTGAGGACCTCGCACGCCTTGTAGATGCTGATCGAGGACGTGACGCCCAAGGCCACGATCTTCGAATCGTTATTCCTTATGGGTTTCCGTTCTTTCATCTCCGGCCCCCCTCGATCCTCTCCTTCCGCGACCCCGGGCGGCACCTGGAGGCGAGGATGATGGACTTGAGATCCGCCACGGCCTTCCCCAGGTCATCGTTGATCACGACGAAGTCGAACTCCGGATAGGCCTGGATCTCCTTGCGGGCGTCCGCCAGTCGCTTGGAAAGCGACGCCCGGTCCTCGGTTCTCCTTTTGAGGAGCCTTCGGCGCAGTTCCTCGAATACGGGCGGCATGATGAAGATGAAGGAGGCCGGGCGGCCGCTCGCTCGGACCTGGCGCGCCCCCTGGACATCGATATCCAGAAGAACGTCCCCGGTCGCGGCCTTCTCATCGACCTCGGCTCGGGAGGTCCCGTAGTGCCGGCCGTGGACGATGGCCCACTCCAGGAACCGGCCCTCCCGGATCATCGTCTCGAAATCTTTCTTCGAAACGAAATGATATTCCCGTCCGTCGACCTCGGTCGCCCTTCTCCTCCGTGTCGTGAAGGATACAGAGAACCGGACGTCCCCGAGGTCCCCCATGACGCGGGCGATGAGCGTGGACTTTCCGCATCCCGATGGGCCGCTGACCACGAATAGCATGATGCCCTCCGTGCTCCGTCACTCGATGTTTTGGACGTGCTGACGGATGCTCTCCATTTGGTTCTTGATCGCCAAACCCTCCTTGATGATCTCGATGTCCTGGGACTTCGAGCTCGAGGTGTTGGCCTCTCTGGTGATCTCCTGGGCAAGAAAATCCAGCTTCTTCCCCACCGGTCCCTGACTTCCGGGGACGATCAGCTCCCGGAGAGTGCCCAAGTGGCTTTTCAGCCGGAGGATCTCTTCGGCCAAGTCATAGCGCTGCACCAGATAAGCAGTTTCTTCGGCCAGCCGCTCCTCGGAGACCGAGGCGCCGCGGTTCAATTCCGCGAGCCTTTGCTTCAATTTCCCCCGAATGAGCGCCGGCTGTCGCTTGAAGAGTCTCTCGATCCGGGCCACCGAGCACCCGATTTCCCGGATGTGGAGGCCGAGTTGCCGGACCGTCTGCCGCCCTTCCTGGACCCTCTGTTTCACGACCTCGTCCAAAGTGGCTGCGAAACATTTCTCGATAAAGGCGACATCGGCCGCCGACATCTCCTTTCGGCTCAGATCGACGATCTGGGGGATCTTCAGGATCTGATCCAGGGAAAGGTCGAAAGGTTTCTTCAGCCTCGAAGCGACCCTCTCCAGGGAAGAAAGGACTTTCTCGAGGAGGGCCTCATTAATCGAAAAATTCCAAATCTCCGGGTCGAGAAAGTTCATCTCTAAGAAAACCTCGAGCCTCCCGCGCTGGAACCTCGACTGGCAGATGGCACGAAGCCTGTTCTCCACGTCACCCAGGGAAGTTCCACGGTAGGCCCAATCAAAGAAGCGGTGGTTCAGGCTTTTGATGGTCACTTTGAGGCGCAGAGACCCGGATGCGTAATTCTTTTCGGCGAAGCCGGTCATACCTTGGATCAATGGGACATCTCCTCGTCTTCCGGGAATTGAAGGTCATAGAGCTTCTGGTAGAGTCCGTTCCTCCGGCAGAGTTCGTCGTGCGTCCCCGTTTCGGCGATCCGCCCTCCATCGATGACCAGGATGCGGTCGGCGCTCCTCACGGTGGACAGGCGATGGGCAATGATGATGGTCGTCCGCCCCTTCCTGAGGTACGTCAGGGCTTCCTGGATGAGGTGCTCAGACTCAGCGTCCAAAGCCGAGGTGGCCTCGTCCAGGATCAGGATGGGCGGGTCCTTAAGCAGAGCCCGGGCGATGGCCAGCCTTTGACATTGTCCCGCTGAGAGCAGGCCGCCTCGCTCGCCGACCTTGGCGGCATACCCTTCAGGGAGCTGAAGGATAAAGTCGTGGGCCTTGGCCGCCTTGGCGGCCTCGATGATCCTGTCTTGGGCCGCGTCCGCCAGGCCGTAGGCGATATTGTCCCGGATCGTTTCGTTGAACAGGATGATCTCCTGGGTCACGAGCCCGATCCTGGCCCGGAGGGAAGTCAGGGTCACATCCCTGATGTCGATTCCGTCGACCAGGATCCGGCCGGAGGTCGGTTCGTAAAAACGCGATAGGAGATTAATGATCGTGGTCTTCCCGGCTCCGCTCAGGCCGACGATGGCCACGGTCTCCGTCGGCGACACCTCGAAGTCAATGCCGTCCAGCACCAGGCGGGTCTGGTTGTAAGAGAAGGAAACGTTCTCGAAGCGAATGCGGCCCTTTACCGGCGGGAGCGGATAGGCGTTGGAGCCGTCCTGAACCTGGGGAGGGCTGTCGAGGACCTCTTGGATCCTGGCCTGGCAGACCACAGCCTGTTGGATGACATTATTGGCTTTGCTTAGGCGCTTGATCGGCATGTACATCAGGAACATGGCGGTAACGAAGGCGCTGAAGTCACCGGGGCTGATGGCCCCCTCGGCGATCCGCTTCGTCCCCACCCAGAGGATGAAGGCCCCGGCAACGCCGCCCAGGAATTCCATGAATGGCGAGGAGAGGCTGCCGATCCAGGCCATCTTGATACTTGTCCGCAAGTATCCGGCCGTCGCCTTGAGGAACTTCTTGATTTCGAACTGCTCCGTCGTAAAGGCTTTGACAATCTTGTTCCCGGTGATCGTCTCGTGAAGGATGCCGTAGATCTGGCCCATCTTGACCTGGGCTGAAAGGCTCTTCCTCTTGAGCTGGCGGCCGAAGACCGCAAGCGGGAGCGCGGCCAGGGGGGCGACGACGAAGGACACGACGGCCAGGCGGAAATCCCGGATGAAGATGCCGACGAGCAGGGCGATGAGGATAAAGACCTCCTCGATCATGTCTCCCATGCTCCCGGACAAGGCCTGCTGGATCTTCTCGACGTCATTGGTCAGCCGGGACATCAGGTCCCCTGTCGGTGCGTGGTCGAAGTAGCTCGTCGACTGGTAGATAACATGTTCATAGAGGTCGTCCCTCATCGTTTTAACGACCTTGTGGCCCACAGCTTTCATGAAAAAGGCCGAAAGGAAGGTGAACAGGCCCTTTCCGAAAATGACGACGACCAGGATGACGGGTAGGACCCTGGTCACATCCGCCTCGGTCACGTTGAGCGTCCTGAAAATGAAGTCCATCAGCCGGGCCTTTTCCGGGATCGCAGGAGCGGGCGTCCTGAGGAACATCCTGTCCATGATCGGCTGGATCATATCCACGAAAAGGTAGGTGAATAAGGCCACGAACAGGGATGATCCGAAGGAAAGGAAGAGGAGCTTCTTCTCTTTCAGGGTGAGTTTAAGGAGCCGATAGACGTCTTTCATGCCTTTACCCGGGAGGCGGGAAACTGGGAACGGGCGACGGTTATGCCCCGAAGCTGTTCGGTTCCAATGAGGGCAAATCGATATTTCCGGGTTTTGATCATTTCGTTCCGGAAGAAATCAGAGGGACTTCCTGTACTCGA
>CAZSMW010000425.1:0-6262 GCA_964607985.1 uncultured Eubacteriales bacterium | reverse complement strand
TTCGTCGGTTCGAGTCCGACCCGCGCCTCTCACGTATCCAACCTGTCCCGCATTAAGATTTGTTTTTTCGCCCGGTTTATGATTAAAATATAGTATCTGATCGTAAAAGGAGATGACCATGCCGGATGGACAGATGCAGTTCAAGATTGACAAGGCGAATTTGATCAAGGCCGGGATGATTCCGGTTATCGCCGCGGCCATCGGTGGTGCGGCATGGCTGTTGGGTTTCCTCGGCGGCCTCTTGGGGATCCTCTTCTGGGTCGTCGCCGCATTCGCAGGTTATTGGTATGTGAACCTGGTTTTGAAATCGGGTGCCAAGCCGTCGATCCTTGAAGTCGCCATCAACGGCGCTATCCTGGGTGCGGTCGTCGGTTTAGTTTATGCCGTCGTTTCGTGGATCGCCATCGGCATCCGCTTCCCCGGCTTGCTCGGTCTTGGGTATAACTGGGGCTTCGGCGCCGTGATCCGCAACTTCGTGCAGGGCGGCATCGGCGGCGCGATCGGTGCGGCCGGTTGGTACGCGTATAAGTCCGGCATGATCAAGACCAAGTAATTCCAACGACATCGGACAACGCCCGACGGCCTGATCCCTTTTAACGGAAATCTTTGGTCTTGGCCTTCTTGGAAATCCCGCGGTTCTCCCGGCATTTGAACGTTGCTCCAATTAATGATTTGACATCGAAATCATAAGCAGTTATATTTACCCCAAACTCGTTGGAAGGGAGGAGCAAATGGATTTGGTAGCAAGAGTTCAGGCGATTATCTTGAAGCCTAAAGAAGAGTGGACCAAGATCAAGGCTGAAACAACCACGGTCCAGCAACTCTTCACGTCCTGTGCGATGATCCTGGCGGCCATTCCCGCCGTCGCCCAGTTCATCGGATTCGGCCTCATCGGCCGCAGGTACCCGTTTGTCGGCATGGTGAGGATGGGGCTGGGAACGTCCCTTGTCCGGGCGATCTTTTCCTATGTCTTCTCTCTGGTCACCGTTTATGTCTTCGCGCTGATCATCAATGCCCTGGCGCCTACCTTCACCTCGGCGCCCAACCAGCTCAATGCGATGAAACTGGCCGTCTTCAGCATGATCCCGGGCTGGGTGGCAGGGGTCCTCTATATTGTCCCGTTCCTGGAATGGCTCGTGATCCTGGGAAGCCTATACGGGCTGTACGTCCTTTATCTCGGGTTCGCGGCGCCCATGATGGATACGCCAAAGGAAAAGGTCATGGGCTACTTGGTGGTGAGCATCGTCGTCGTCATCGTCCTGTCCGCTGTGGTGGCCATGATCCTAGGAGCGATCTTTACGGTCGGCGGGGTCATCCGGCCGCTCTAATTCTTCGACGATCCGGGCGAAGGCATCCTGCGGGGACGCCGCCCCCGCGATAGGGCGGCCTATCACCAGATAATCCGCGCCTTTCTGCACGGCCTCGGCCGGGGTCATGATCCTCTTCTGGTCTTGGGCGGCCGCCCAGGCGGGGCGGATCCCGGGCGTCACGATGAGGAGTTCCCTTCCATGTTCCTTCCGGATGATCTCGATCTCCTGGGGGGAGCAGACGACACCGTCCATCCCGGCCGACTTGGCCAGGCCGGCGAGCCGTAACACCTGTTCTGCCACGTCAGGCTTCATCCCGACCTCGTCTAACTCGGCCGATTTCAGGCTTGTCAGGATGGTCACGCCGAGAAGGAGAGGTCTTTCGACCTTCTCCGCTTCGGCCGTTTCACGGGCGGCTTCCGCGGCCCGGGCCATCATGTCCCGCCCCCCCGAGGCGTGAACGGTCATCATTTGGACGCCGTGCCTGACGGCGGACCGGACGGCCCCGGCCACGGTGTTGGGGATGTCGTGGAGCTTGAGGTCCAGGAAAATGCCTTTCCGGAGGACCTTCAGTTTCTTGAACAGGGCCGGTCCCTCAGCCGTGAAAAGCTCGAGGCCGACCTTAAAAGTCCGGGCATCCTTAAGCCCGGAAACGACGGCCACAGCTTCCTCCTTGTTCTTCACGTCGAGGGCGATGATGATTTTTTTCCTGAGGTCGTCTTTGTTCATTTTGAGCCTTCAGCTAGTCTCAAGTTTTCCAATAAGGTCCTCGACGCGTTGGATGCCATGGCGCTCGCAGAACTCGCCGATCTCGCGGATGATACGAATGGAAGCGTCGGGGTCGACGAAGTTGGCCGTCCCCACCTCGACCGCTCGGGCCCCGGCGAGGAGGAACTCCAGGGCGTCGGCGCCGCTTGAGATCCCGCCTACCCCGATGACGGGCACCTTGACGCGCGAAGCGACCTGATAGACCATGCGCAGGGCGATGGGCTTGATGGCAGGACCGCTCAGTCCGCCGAAGACGTTGGCCAGCTTCGGCCGGCGTGTCTCGACGTCGATGGCCATGGCCAGGAAGGTGTTGACGAGCGAAACGGCGTCCGTCCCCGCTTCCTCGGCCGCTGCGGCGATCTCGGCGACGTTCGTCACGTTGGGTGAGAGCTTGGTGATGATAGCGAGCCGCGAGGCCTGCTTGACCGCCTTGACCAGCCGGAAAGTCGTTCCCGGATCGAGGGCCGGGCAGACGCCCCCCTGTCGGACGTTCGGGCAGGAGATGTTGAGTTCGAAAGCGGCGATCCCCGCATGACCGTTGAGGAATTCCGCGACGCGGATGTATTCCTCATCGGTCTCGCCGCAGATATTCACGATGACGGCGGTGTCGAGGTCCCTAAGCTTGGGAAGGACCTTCGCGACGAAGGCTTCCACGCCAATCCCCTGCAGCCCGATGGCGTTGATGAGCCCGCTCGGGGTTTCCACCAGCCTGGGAGGGGGGTTCCCCTCCCTGGGGCCGTAATAGAGCCCCTTGACGATGAACCCGCCGAGCTTTTCCAGATTGAGATAAGGGGCGAACTCCAGCCCGTAGCCGAACGTCCCGCCGGCCGTGAGGACGGGGTTCTTGAGCTTGAGGAAGCCCAGGTCAACGGAAAGGTCGACCATCAGTCTCCCTCCTCCTCCGGCCAGACGATCTCGCTGCGCGGGAAGACCGGGCCTTCCTCGCAGATCTTGACCCAGTTTTCTTGCCCCTCGCGGCGGATGCGCTTGACACAGCCCCAGCAGGCCCCGATGCCGCAGCCCATGAGCGATTCCAAGGAGAATTCGGAGGGAATGCCGGACGACTCGGCGAGGCGCGCGGCGGCTTTCATCATCGCGTCCGGACCGCAGGCGAACAGGAACGCCGGGAGATGCGACTTGATCTCCCGGGCCGCAAGCCCGGTAACGAAACCCATGAAGCCGTAGGACCCGTCGTCGGTTGAGCAAAGGACCGGGAGGCCGGCTTCTTCGAATTTTGTCCGGAGCGGGATTTCGGCCGCCGTCTTTCCCCCATAAAGGACGACCGGCAGGGCTCCGATCGCGCTCAGCTCTTTGGCCAGGAAGTAGATCGGGGCGATGCCGCGGCCTCCGCCGACACAAAGGACGCGCATCCCTTTCAGGCGCTCGTCTAGGGAGAACCCTTTGCCCAAGGGCCCGATGATATCAAGCGTGTCCCCGGCCTCCTTTCGGGCCAAGATCTCCGTGCCCCGGCCGGCCACCTGGAAAAAGATCTCCAGGCGGCCGTTTTCCCGGGCGTGGATGCTGATCGGACGCCTTAGCAAGGGGTCGAGTTGGGAGGAGATCTTGATCATGAGGAACTGGCCGGGCCGTGCCAGGCCGGCCACTTCCGGGCTTTCGATCGAAAAAAGGCGATCATCGCCCCAGCGTTTGACGTTCGCGATCCTGGCTTCCGGGTCCTTCATCATGGCCGTTTCAGGTCCCCGGGAAAAATATCAGAATCCCGGGTCCGGCGCAATATAAAATTGTCTTTTTCCGTCCGCATAATTTATAATGGGCCCTTCATACGGGGAGGAATCAGACATGCAAATCTCTCAAAGAGGTCTCAATATCCAGGCATCCCCCATCCGGAAGTTCAAACCCTATGCCGACATAGCCAAGGCCCAGGGGACCCACGTCTATCATCTGAATATCGGGGACCCCGACATCCTGACCCCGAGGCCCGTTCTGGACGCCTTCCATGCCTACGATGAAAAGATCCTCGGTTATGGCCCGTCCCAGGGCTTTCAGGAACTGAGGGAGGCCATCGCCCGCTATTTCAACGGCTACCGCATCCCGGTCGAGGCCGACGATGTCATGGTGACGACGGGCGGCTCGGAGGCCATCCACTTCGTTTTTTCCGTCGTTGCCGACCCCGGGGAGGAGATTCTCATCCCCGAGCCCTACTACACCAACTACAACGGTTATGCGTCGTTCGCTTCCATCCGGATCGTCCCCCTGCCGCTCAAGGTCGAGGACGGCTTCAGGCTGCCGCCCGAAAAGGACATCGAGGCCCGGATCACGCCGCGGACGAAAGCCATCCTCCTCTGTTCGCCCAACAATCCGACCGGGACCGTCTACACGCCCGAGGAGTTGGAGCGGGCCGTGCGGCTGGCCGAAAAGCACGACCTCTTTCTCATCGGCGATGAGGTCTACAAGGAGTTCGTTTACGACGGTTTGAGCCACAAGAGCCTCCTCGAGTTCGAGGAGGTCAAGAACAGGACCATCATCGTGGACAGCATCTCCAAGCGCTTCAGCTGCTGCGGCGCCCGGATCGGCGCCCTTGTCTCCCGGAACAAGGACGTCATGTCGTCCGTCCTCAAGTTCGGACAGGCCCGGCTCTGTCCGCCCTCCGTCGAGCAGATAGCGGCCCTGGCGGCCTACAACATGGGCATGAGCTATTTCGAGCCTATCCGCGAGGAGTACCAGAAGCGCCGCGACATCCTCTACGAAGGGCTGAGGAACATCCCCGGACTTGTCATCCGGAAACCGCAGGGGGCGTTCTATATTATCGCCCGTCTTCCGGTCAGGGACGCCGAGCACTTCACGATCTGGCTGCTTTCGGAGTTCAGCCTTGACGGGAAGACCGTCATGTTCGCTCCGGCCGCGGGCTTCTATGGCACGCCGGGGCGCGGCCGGGACGAAGTGAGAATGGCCTACGTCCTTAATGAGAGGGACCTTCTGGAGTCCATCCGCGTCTTCAAAGCGGGGCTGGAGAAATACCAGAAGCTGTTTCCCTGATTCTTAGGGACCCTTTGATCTTGACGAAAAGGTTTTTCGCGGAGGCCGGTCTCATCGCCGGGTTAAGCGTCGTCCTGGGCTTGTTCTCCCACGTCCCCTTGATCAGGCAATTTCTGAGGGGCGGGCTCAGCCCGGGCCTCATTTCCACGGAAACAGGGCCGGGAATCATCCTGATCACGCTGGCCGAGGCGGAAGATCTGTTCGCCGGGGGACAGGGAGCGTTCATCGACGCCAGGTCCCGGAAGGATTTTTCGACCGGCCACATCCCGGCGGCCGAGAACGTGCCGTTCGAGGAAGCCAAGGGGAAAGAGATCGGGGAGGTTGCGGCCGGTATTCCGCGCGGGAAGGCCGTCGTGATCTACTGCTCGGAAAAAGATTGCCCGACTGGCCTTGCCCTGGCCGTCCTTTTGAGGGGCCAGGGGCTCGAGGAAGTCAGGGTCTTCATGGGGGGATGGGATGAATGGATCGCGGCAGGGTTGCCCACGGAACAGGGAAATGATCAGGAATAAGTTCGTCCTTTACGCTTTCCGGCTGATCATCGGCGGGCTCTTCATCTACGCCGGAGTCATCAAGATCGCGGACCCCCTGGGGTTCGCCCGGGACATCCAGAACTACCGAATCCTGCCGCCGGCGGTCTGCCTCTTCATCGCCCTGGTCCTGCCCTGGTTCGAAGCGCTCTCTGGGGCGTTTCTGATCGTCGGGATCTTCAAGCAGACGAGCGCCTGGCTCCTCTCGTTCCTTCTCGCCGGTTTCATTGTCTTGGTCATCATCACCATGGCGCGGGGACTGGACGTTGATTGCGGCTGTTTCGGCCGCCTCAGCCGGAAGGCGGATTGGCGACTCATCCTCGAGGACGCGCTCATGCTGTTCATGGCTTTTGAGGTCGCTTTATCCTGTCCCGGTCGCCGGGTCCTATCCTGAAATCCGGCCTTTCCCCAAATTCCCGGGATCTCGGCGCGATGAAGGCCGCCCTGAAGCCCCCCGTAGCGGGGGGGGGACCCGCCGTTCACGGCGGGGGGAACCGCCGGGACTGGGTCCGGGGGGTCGGGGGGAGAAGTGCGGCCTTCATCGCCCCGAGATCCCGGGGGAACCTTGAAATTTGGCCCCCGAGAGAGTATATTTCCAAGGCAAAATTCTAAGGAGTATTACGACCATGGTTAAAAAATATGTCTATTTCTTCGGCGCCGGCC
>CAZSMW010000424.1:0-4874 GCA_964607985.1 uncultured Eubacteriales bacterium | reverse complement strand
GGTAGACATCCGCATGCCGCCCGGGACGGATATCGATACGATGGACGCCGTCGTCAGGAAGTTCGAGACCAAGGTCCTGGAGTCGGATGTCGAGAAGGAGCTGAACGTCCGCGTCCAGCCGGAAGACGCTTATCTTTCCATCTCCTTTCCAGCCGCCGTCGAGAATTCATCCCGGCCCTACGCCCTCAAGGAAGAGCTCATCCGGCTGGCCACGCGGTTCGCCGGCGTCAGTATCGGGATCTACGGATTCAACCCCCAGGGCTATCATTCGAGCCTGGAGGCCGGGACATTTTATGATTCGAGGATCAAGTTCACCGGCTACAACCTGAAGAAGCTCAAGGACATCACCGCCGAGCTGGAAAGGGCCCTCAGGCGGAATCCAAGGACCAAGGACGTCCGGACGACCTCCAGCCGTTTCGGCTGGTGGCGTCTGGATTCATTCGAATACGTCCTCCGGATCGATCGGGAGGCGCTCCGGAAGTACGACATCGATCCCCGGTCCCTCTTTTTCCACGTCCGGACGCTCCTGGCCGGCCGTTTCGGCGCGCCGACCCGGGTCCTCCTCGATGGGAAAGAGACGGACATCGTCTTCAAGTTCCCGGAAGCCGATCAGATGGACCTCGGGCGTCTCCAGAACGCGCTCCTGAATACAAAGGGGGGCGAATCCCTGAGACTGGGGGAGGTCATGACCCTGGAAGAGAAGGCCGTGGCCGACTCCATCGATCGGGAGGACCAACGCTTCCAGCAGACCGTCATGTGGGAGTTTCGAGGCCCTTCAAAGACCGCCGACACCTTCAAGAGATCCGTCTTTTCCTCTCTGAAGTTGCCGCCGGGATTTTCGGCGTCGATCGACGAGGAGGGACGGATGACCGGCGAGGAGAAAGGCCGGATGGCGTTCGCCGGCGTCTTCGCCGTCATCATCATTTATATGGTCCTGGCCGCTCTTTATGAATCTCTGCTTCAGCCGTTCATCATCCTGCTTTCGGTTCCCCTGGCCTTGATCGGCGTCTTTTCGGCCTTCGTCATCGCCGGCTATCCCTTCGATTCCTCGGCCTACATCGGCGTCCTTCTCATGGCAGGCATCGTCGTCAACAACGCCATTCTTCTCGTGGACCACATCAACCTCAAAAGAAAGCGGGGGTTGCCTCGCCTGGAAGCGGTCATCACCGGGACGAGGGAAAGAATCCGACCCGTTTTCATGACCACGGCGACCACCATCCTCGGCATGTTGCCCATGCTCCTCATCCAGGCCGGGGCCGGGCGCCGGGACATCTGGTCGACCCTCGCCCTGTGTACGGTGGGCGGCCTCTCGAGCTCGACGATTTTCATCTTCATCATCATTCCCGTTTTCTATTATTATGGAGAACGAAAATGATCTTTTCCAAAAGGACCCTGGCATTTTCCCTGGGGATCATCATCGTCGCCGCGCTCTCCTATATCTTCATCCTGAAGAACGGACGGACGCGGGACGGGGACGCAACGGCCGAACCCATCGAACAGCCGGTGGCGCCGGCCGCCGCCGGCCGGATCGAAGAAACACCGCTTCCGGTTAAGACGGTCACGGCGGGACGGGGCGACCTTGTCATCCGGCTCAAGTCGCCCGGGGAAGCCTTCACGGAGAAGAAGGCTTTGATCAAAGCGGAAGTGCCCGGAGTCGTCAAAGAGGTCAAGGCCGAGGAGGGGAAGCGCGTTCGGGCGGGCGAGGTCCTGGTCGTTCTGGACGATCAAAGTTCCCGGCTCCGGCTCGAGAAGGCGGAGGTCGAAAGGCTTAACCGGCTCTCCGAGATGCTCTTGGAGAACCAGTTCGGCGAACCGGAACGGAAATCCCCGGGCTCGATGACGGAAGAGGTCCGCCTGTCTAATGAAGAGTTTGAAAAGGCAGCCTCCCGCCTGGCCATGGGCGAGATCGGGCGGGCCGAATTCGACAGGGCCCGGAACGCCCGTGAAGTCCTTCTTATCGAGACCGGGATGAAAAAGGACGAGGTCCAGGCGGCAGCCAAAGGCCTGACCCAAGCTGAGATCGAAGTCGCCATCGCCCGTGTGGAACTCGACAAGACGAAGGTCCTGGCCCCGTTCGAGGGCATCGTGACCGGGGTCAAGATATCGACCGGGGAGAGCGTCGGCCCCGGACAGGACCTCTTCACCCTGGTCGATATCCGGGAGATCCGGGTCGAGACCAGGGTCCTGGAAAGCGAGATCGGCCGGATAAGAACCGGCAGGGAGGCGGACCTCAGGTTCGCCGCTTATCCGGGCCGTGTCTTCCGGGGAAAGGTCAGGGCCGTGAGCCCGGTGGTCGACCCGGAGACCAGGACATGCGGCGCCCACATCGCCCTCGACAATCCATCCGGGGAGATCAAGCCCGGCATGCACGCCGAGGTCGAGATCGCAGCCGAAGTCTTCAGGGACCGCCTCCTCGTCCCCCAGGAGGCTGTGCTTGTCCGGGGAGGCCGGAAGCTCGTCTTCGTCGTCGAAAACGGCCTGGCCAAGTGGAGATACATCGAGCCTGGATTGGAGAACGAACGCTTCGTAGAGGTCCTGGAAGGCGTCAAGGAGGGGGACGAAATCATCACCGACGGCCATCTGACACTCGCCCATGATGCCGAGGTTAAGATCGTCGAGTAAAAATCCCGAAGCTTGCCAAGGCCGCGACTCTGTCCGATAATAGGTCTCATTCAAACCCATGGAGGCGAAGATGGCCGCTTTTTCTTTGGCAGACATCCGGGCGAGAATCGCCAGGTTCCCGAGAGTCGATCTCATCCATCTGCCGACGCCGCTCAGGAAACTCGACGCGTTGACGGCCGAACTGGGCGGGCCCGAGATCTACATCAAGCGCGACGACCTGACGGGCCTGGCTTTCGGCGGCAACAAGTCGCGGAAGCTCGAATTCATCCTGGCCGACATCCTCGAAAAAAAGGCCGACACCGTCATCACCTGGGGCAGCCTCCAATCGAACTGGTGCCTGCAGACCGCCGCGGCGGCCAGGAAATACGGGGTCGATCCCATCCTCGTCCTTTTCAAATCTTATGACCTTCCGGCCGGATTCGACGGGAATATGCTGCTCGACCGCATCCTGGACGCGGACATCCGGATCCGAGAGGCGCGCAAGGGCAAGATCGTCACCATGGGGGAAACGATCGGACTTCTGAACGAGATCGCCGACGAGGAGCGGAAGAAGGGACGCCGGCCGTATATCGTCCCGGTCGGAGGCTCCATGGTCGCGGGGGACATGACCCGGCCGCTGGGGGCCGTCAGCTACGTGAATGCTTTTGGCGAGATGCTGGAGCAGACCGTGGCCCTGGGATTCGTCCCGGACGCCGTCATCCACGCCACGGGATCGGGGGGGACCCAGGGAGGATTGCTGCTCGGCGCCGCGGCAATGACCGAGGGATGCCGGGTCGTCGGTATCAGCGTCTCCGACGGGAAAGAAGTCTTCACGGGTTGGGTCCGGGAGATCGCCGAAGCCGCCGATAAAACGATGGGACTCGGGCTCACGATCTGCGGGGACGACATCATCGTTCTCGATGAATATATGAAGGATGGCTATGGCATCGTCAACAAGGACGTGGCCGAGGTCATCCGCCTCGTCTTCCGGACGGAAGGCATCGTCCTGGACCCGGTTTACACCTCCAAGGCGATGATCGGTCTCATCGACCTCATCGGGAAGGACTATTTCAAGAAGGGCGAGCGGGTCGTCTTCTTCCACACCGGCGGGACCCCGGCCCTTTTTCCGAACCGGGACATGATTATCGAATATCTCAAATCATGAGGGACGTCTCTCCCAAAATTGCCAATAGGCCTCTTACCTTTTTTCCGTGCTCTTTAGGTACTTCAAGAACTCGCTGTCCGTGGAGAGCAGCAGCCACGTCTCTTTTTCCAGCGCCGTCCTGTAGGTCTCGAGCGTCTTCATAAACTGGTAGAACTCGGGATCCAGGTTGTACGCCTGAGCATAGACCTTCGTCGCTTCGGCGTCCGCTTTCCCCTTGATCTCCTGGGCCTGGCGGTAAGCTTCGGACTGGATCCTCTTCAGCTCCTTTTCTTTCTGGCCGCGGATCTCCGCGCTCTTGCCGTCGCCTTCGGATCTATACTTGGCCGCGATCCGCTGCCGTTCGGCGATCATCCGGTCGAACACCTTTTTCTGGACCTCATCCACGTAGTTCACCCTCATGATCTGGACATCCTTGAGTTCGACTCCGAATTCGGACGTGATCTTTGACGCATTCTCCAGGATCAGCCTGGACAACTTGAACCGGCCGACCTCGATAACTCCGATGACCCCCGAGAGGTCGAGGAGGGCCGCCTCCTCGCTCAATTCGAATTTGCGGTTCGAGGACCGGACGATCTCGATCAAATCATGGTTGGCGATGATGTTCCTGGTCTCGCCGTCAACGACGTCGTCCAGTCGCGACTGGCCGCCCCGTTCATCCCTGACCCTCTGGAAAAAGACAAGCGGGTTGCTGATCCGCCACCGGCAGTAGGTGTCCACCCAGATGTATTTTTTGTCCTTCGTCGGGATCTGGTTCGGGTCGCCGTTCCATTCGAGCCAGCGCTTCTCGAAGTAATTGGTTTTCTGGATGAAGGGGACCTTCGCATGCATACCAGCTTTAGTCACGGCCCCGCCGATAGGCTCGCCAAACTGGGTGATGATGACTTGGTTTGTCTCGGAGACGACATAAATAGAGTCGATAAGGACAAGGAGCACGATGAACCCGAGCCCGATGGTGATGGCGTTTCTGGTCGAATTCTTCAATTCTTCACCTCCGTACCGAGGTTGAACAAGGGGAGGACCCCCTTCAGGCTCTGATCGATAATGATCTTTTTAGTGAGCTTGGGAAGGACCTCATTGAGGGTTTCGAGGTAGAGCCGCTTTCGAGTAA
>CAZSMW010000423.1:0-6839 GCA_964607985.1 uncultured Eubacteriales bacterium | reverse complement strand
ATGCGGGTGGTTCTCTCACATTTGGTGTGGGTTGGGTCAAAAGCTTGGACGGGAAGTCCCTCGATGGCCGTGATGTCAAGAGGAGGGCATGGGGAAGGGCTTTGCTCCCGGCTCCGATAAACGTAAGAGAACCTCAATATTCTGACATCGCGGCGTTTACGTTCTCTTGAGCAGGCTCAGACATCTTCAGGCGCAAGATCCCCTCGAAGGACGGCCCAGGACATCAGTACGTCTGTTTGCAGACCCCGATGTTGCCGTAGCTGTCTTTTACCCGGATCGTGATCATATTCGCAGCACCGGCGGGAAGCTTCACGGTGAACTTGAAGCTCTCGGCCCTCGAATCGCAGATCCCATCGACGGGGAACACGACATGCCACTCGTCCGGGCGGACCAGATACTTGACCTCTTCGATGTAGGAGTAGGAGTCTTCTGTTTGGAAGGTCACATCCAGACCGGCCCCGGTCTTTATGGCGGAGAAAGATTTGACTTCCGGAAGGGAATTGTCGATGACCAGGGGGGAACTCATCCTCTCGCCCATTAATTCCATTCCCTGGGGATTGGAGGGCATGTCCGAAGCCGTGACCTTGAGAAAATAGGTCCCGTCCGGGAACGAGAGCGTGTCGAAAGCGAAGATCGATTCCTCCCACCCCGGCTGGAGGACGCGCCATTCCGCCTCTCCTTCCTTCTTCATGGAAACGACGTAGGATAGAACGTCCCCGTTCTCGTCTGAGGCCTCCCAGATGAGGGTCTGGAACCCCTTGCGCTCGACCGTCTTGGAGGCGAGAAAGTTCGTGGAAAGGTCCGTCTTCGGGGTTTGGTCGGGCGGATTTCCGCCCATCCCCCAGATCATATCGTCCTCTTCCAGAAGCTTGATATAGACCTTGTTCGGTTTGAGCAGCACGAGCCTGGAGACCGCCGGAGCGATATTGGTCTGCAGGTAAAAAACTCCGGTCTTCTGGAGCGAGGGGGAGGATTTTCCTGAGGCCGTCTTGAAGAGGGCTTTAAACTGAAGGAACCGGGCCTTCGGGCTCAGGACCTGCTCTCCCGGCTTCTGGCAGGGCGGCGACCAATCGCTCCACGTCTGGTTCGGTTCGTTGGAGTTGCCGCTCCGGGTCAGGATCTGAAGGGTCGTGCCCGTTCCGAGCTCGGCCGTCCAATCGATCTTCCCCCAGCTGGAAACGGTCTTCGTGTCCAAGGTGGGGCTCAGATACTCGCCGGAGAACCGCTGCTCCGGCGAGAGGACTCCCAGGTAACATGGGTTGTTGGCTACGATATAGGTCTTCGATTCGAAGGGAACGAGCAAATAGGCCTGCTCGGAGCTCTCCTGAAGGACGAGGGACGTCCTCTCCTCCCGGTTGATGGAGTAGATCCGGCCCTTGCCCCCCGTCCCTAAGAGGACGGATTTTCCATCTTCCAGCCAGGCCAACGAATAGATCATCTCGTCGCCCGAGCTCCAGAGCATCCTGGCAACTCCGTCCGGGGTGATCCTGTAAAGGGCGCTCGGCTCCCTCGGCCCGGTGGGCGGGGATGAAGTGGAGTCGGCCCCCGACCCGGAGGAAGCACCGACCGTGACGACGACTTCCGCATCGGCCTTGGCTCCGGGGGCCGCGGATTCATCTTTCCGCGTTTTGGCAGGCGTCCCCGAGGCGGAAGCATAAATGTTCCCGTCCTTGTCCAGGGCCAAGCTCCGGACCTCCTCATACGGTGATTCGAAAAGGACGAAGGCCCGGCCTTCTCGGGATAGACGGTAAACCATCCCGCCGCCGCCGCTACCCGCGATAACGTCGCCCTGAGAGCCTTTCGTAAGGCAAAGGATATGGTTCTCCGCGGTCTTAAGCACCTGGCGGCCCTCTCCTTGGACGTTGACCTCATAGACACCGCCGCTCTCCCCGACCGCGGCCAGCAGGACCCCGGAGTCGTTGAACATCAGGTCCCAGACATATTTTTCAGCTGGGTTGAAGAACTCCTCGCCTTTCCCCTTGTCCTTGATCCTGTAGATCTTCCCGTTGGGGGATGTCCCGGCGAAAAGAACCCCCTTGGAGTCCCGGACGAGGCAGGTCACGTCCATTTCCTGAGTCTGGAAGTAGAGATCGGCTTTGCCGTCCTTGCCGATCTGGTAGATCTTCCCCCCATGCCCCGTTCCCAGGAAAAGGGACCCGTCGGCGAGCGGGAGGAGCGACAGGTAGAACTCTTCGGTCGGGCCGACGATCTTGTCCTCCTTGGGAGCCAGGGACAGGGCGCCGTCGAACGAAAAGGAAATGCCGTCGAACTTGCCCTCTAAAAAATCCTCTTTGCTCCTAAGTGTCCATTTCTGCGGGACCACGGCCTCAAGGGACAGACACAGCACGGCGGCCAAAAGGACGCCGGGGACGACGATCTTTTTCATTCCCGTTGTCTCCTATTTTCGAATTTTGATGGGAATCGCCGCACCCCCCCGGAAAACGTAGGGGACGGGCATCTGATACTCGCTCAGCGTGGACCGGGTGAGCTCCGTCGGGAAGGAAGCCGAAGCCCTGGGCGATGAGAACATGGACTTGAGTGTCGGCGGCAGGTTCGGCATCTCTTCACCCCTCAGGAAAAGGCCCGGTTTGGCGGCCAGGATCTTGAAGTAGATGCGGTTGTTCTTTCTGAGGTTGCCCAGCATCCTGATGAGCTGGTTCAGGTTTCGCGGCACAAAATCCTGGGTCCGGTACTGGCTGCGCTCGATCTGCTGCATGGCGGCCGCGTCCCCGACGAAGAGGGTGAACTCCGAGCCGCCGGGAAGGTCCGGCGTCATGATAGAGATCTCCTCGACCAGGCTCTCTTCCTTCAACGTCCGGTAGGTGACCTTGACCTGGATGCGTTCTCCGGGAGATGCCTCATATTTATCGAGGAGGACTTTTTCCAGACTGCAGAGCCTGGCTTCTTCGACAGCCCGGATGTTGAGGTCGATCCTGTAGATCCCGACGTCCTTGAACTCGTTGTTGGTCAGGAAGTATACGGCGGCGGCGAAAATGCCGGAAAGGCTTGTCCCGGCGTTATTATAGTTCCCGGAGAAAAGGTCTTCTAGATGGACGCTCAATCCCTTGTCCAGGTAGATGTCGCCGTCGAATTCCAGCGAGAGGTTCCCGTAGGCTCTCTCCTCGCTGGTGACGATCGAAGAGAGAGCCATGTTTATCAGGGCAGGACTGAGGATCTTATCGTTGACGATCCTGAACTTGAACTCCTTTTTGGCGAAAGGCCCACCCTCGAGCTTCACGTTGACGGGGATGAGCTTGGGGGCTTTCCCCAACTCACCATAAGCTCCGGCCGTCCGGTCCTGGGTGATCCGGCCGACCATCGGCCCCGTAGCGGCGATCTTGAAGGAACTCTGCAGGCCGGAAACGACGGTGATGACGCTGGCCCTGGTCATGGCGAAATCCACGGCCCCCAAGTTATACAAGGGATGCCCGAAGGCCAGGACCTTGCCGGCATTGACATAGGTGACGGTGCCGACGGCCGTCATGTCAAGATCCCCTCCCATGAGCTGGACCCCCACGGCGTCGCCCTCCTGAAGGGGAAGAGCGGAAATCGCAGGCTTCTCCATGGACTGGCCGGCCGAACCCGCCCTCACCGGCTGCAGGCCGAATCCCGCGAAAAAGGGTTTGGCGTTCTCAAAGGCCGCCGATGAGAAGCCGCTGAAGATGACAGGAACGCTCAGAGGGATGGCGGAGGAAGCAGCGGACATCGCGGCAAGCTTCGGAGAAATGGCCGATCGGTACAAACCGAGGAGTTCCTCCGGGGTCAGGTCCCTCTGGACGGGAATGGGGACCGCGTCCCCCGGACCCTGGCCGGCGGGCGCCGGCTGGACCGCGAGCATTTCCTCAATGGGGGTGATCCCGGCGATGGGCTCCTTGGAAAACGGGAAGCTGAAGGCGACGGCACCGATAAGCTTGCCGTCAATGTAGACGGGGCTCCCGCTCATGCCTTCGATGACGCCTGTCGTCTCCAGGCCCCTCCCCCGGAGTCTGGCCAGGATCAGGTTTCTCCTGGGTTGGAAATTCTCCAGGACGCCGAGGATCTCGGCGTCGAATTCCTCGATCCTGTCCGCCTCGAAAACGCTCTTCCCCCGGCCTTTCATCCCAGACTTGACCTGGACGAGGGGCATGATGATGGAGGAGGCTTCGGCCAGACCTGCGAGCGCCCCTGCCAGGAGGAAACCGCAAATAAACCAACGAATCGTTTTTTTTACGAAAAGAGCACTCATTGGATCTTCCCCATGCCGCCGCGACCTTCAGGCCTGGCGGTTCCCATCAGATGATGCCCAGCATCTTGCCGCATTTCCGGAAGGCGTCCAGGATGGCGTCCAACTCCTCCTCGGTGTGGCTGGCCGAGTAGCTCGTCCGGATCAGGGCCTGCCCCACGGGGACCGCGGGATAGATGATCGGGGTCGTGAAGATCGCCTCGTCGCGAAGGAGCTTCCAGAGCATGAAGCCCTTTTCGTCATCACCGATCATGATCGGGATAATGGGAGTTTGAGACGCGCCCGTGTTGTAACCCATGGCTTGGAACCCCGTCCTCATCTTCGTCGTGACCTGCCACAGCCTTTCGCGCCTCTCCGGCTCGTTCTCGATGATGTCCAGGGTGGCGAGGACAGTGGCCACCGCGGCGGGCGTGGCGGCGGCGCTGAAGATCAGGGAACGGGCCGCGTGTTTTATGAAGGCAATGACCTTGGCGTCCCCGGTGACGAAGCCGCCGAGGGAGGCGAAGGATTTGCTGAAGGTGCCCATGATGAGGTCGACATCGGCCTCGACACCGAAGTGTTCGGCCGTGCCGCGGCCGTTCCTACCCATGACCCCGATGCCGTGAGCGTCATCGACCATGACCCGGGACCCGTATTTCCTGGCCAACGTCACAACGGACACGAGATCGGACAGGTCACCTTCCATGCTGAACACGCCGTCCACGACAATGATCTTGCCTACGTCCTCGCCGAGGCTGGAGAGGATCCGCTCCAGGTCGGCCATATCATTATGCTTAAACTTGTAAACCGTCGCGAACGAAAGCCGGCAGGCGTCGATGATGCTGGCATGGTCCATCCTGTCGGTAATGATGGCATCGCCCTTGCCGGCGATCGTCGAGATGATCCCCAGGTTGGTCTGAAAGCCCGTGCTGAAGGTGAGGGCGGCCGCTTTTTTCATGAACTTCGCCAGCCGGATCTCCAGCTCTTCATGAAGGTCGATCGTCCCCGTCAGGAACCTGGAGCCGCACGTTGCGACGCCGTAGCGGTCGATGGCGTCCTTGGCAGCTTGCATGACCTTGGGATGGTCGATCAGGCCCAGGTAATTGTTAGAGCCGACCATGATCATGTCTCGTCCCTTGACCTTGATCCTGTTGCCCCTGGCCTCCTGGATGGGCGTGAAATAGGGATACAAGTCCGCGGCCTGGGCCTCTTCGGCGCGGGTGAATCTCATGCATTTATCAAAAACATCCATGTTCTCTCCTCCTCATTCTTCTTCCTATCGTACGTTGACCGCCGGACCCGGATTTCATACAATCCCGGATATGAACATCCTGGTGACCGGAGGAACAGGCTTCATCGGAAGCCATCTCGTCGATTTCCTGCTGGGCAGGGACGGCGTCGATATCTTCGTCCTCGTTCGCGATCCGGAGCGGCTGAGGGGATTGTCCGGGAAGCCCGGCCTCCGCATCCTAAAGGGGGATCTTTTCTCCATCCCGCATCTGCCGTCTTCGCTCGAAGTCGTCTTTCATCTGGCCGGTTTGACCAAAGCCGTGAAATCGAAGGATTATTATACTGTAAACCAGGGAGGGACGGCAAGCCTTTTCATGAATCTCCTCGATCGGGGCCTCAAGCCGAGGGTCATCCATCTCAGCAGTCTGGCCGCAGGGGGGCCGTCCTCACCGGTCCGGGCAGTTAGGGAAGACGACCCGTCCAGGCCGGTCTCTCCTTACGGGGAGAGCAAACTGATGGCCGAGGAAACGGCCTTGAGCTTTCGGAACAACCTCCCCGTCACGATCCTTCGCGTCGCCGCCGTTTATGGCCCCAGGGATGAGGATTTTCTCGTATACTTCAAATACATGAAGAAGGGACTCCTCCCTCTTTTCGGCCCGGAGAAGAAATATCTCAGTCTCTGCAGCGTTCATGACCTGGTCCGGGCCATGGACATCGCTTCAAGATCGGAAGCGGCCGCCGGAGAGGTCTTCAACATCGCAGACGGGACGCCTTATTCCTGGGAGGACATCGGTCGGTCGGCGGCCGAAGCCATGGGGAAAAAGGTCCTTCCCGTCCGGGTCCCGATGTGGGCCGCATATCTCGCCGCCTCGGGTTCGGAGATCGTCTCGAAGCTCTCCGGGAAGCCAACTCCTCTCAACAGAAGCAAATACCGTGACATGAAGCAGCCCGGCTGGGTGGCCGATGTCGGCAAGGCCAAGGAACTCCTCGGATTCGAGACCGTCCATCCCCTCGAAGAGGCCATCCGCGAAACGATCGAATGGTACAAACGGAACGACCTGCTCTAGGCGCTATTTTTTCTTGAACACCGTCGTCCGGGTCGAAAAGGCGACGGAGAACTTGGACGTCGTCTTGTAGCACCAGTTTTGTCCGGGCGACCTGGCGAAATATTTGATCCTGCCTTCCAGGATGTGGCCGCCGGGCTTGGCGTCCAGGCTGATCGTGAAGGGGATCTCTATGACCTTGGAAAGGTCGATGGAACTCCCTGTTTTTTCCTCGATCAAGCTGATATTGAGGTCTGAGGCCGTGAAAAAATTCTTCGGAAAGACAATCTCCGGCACGGGGGCGAACTCGATGATGAAAAAAGGCTGGGCGCTCAGGAACACCCCTTCCTGGATCCGAAGCTTGA
>CAZSMW010000422.1:0-2114 GCA_964607985.1 uncultured Eubacteriales bacterium | reverse complement strand
CCAATAGGCTCGGGCGAGGACGTCCTTGATAAAAGGCAGGTGGTAGTTGATGACCCTTTGGATGCGCGTGTCGATAAGGTCGCTTAGCTTGACTTTTCCGGCCTGGGCGACCGCTTCGTCCGGCGAATTCCCGGCCGCCGCGAGTTCCGCCCCCAACAGATCATATAGAAACGTAGCCCGTCCTTGATTGGCTTGGTCGATGCTGGGGAGCAGGTCCTGAATCTCGCGGAGGCCGGCCCTGGCAGCCTCCAGCCGGCCCTGCTTCAGATCGACCCAGCCGCTCGTGAAGCTCCGAGCAGCCGTGAAAAAGGCCTGGTTCGAAGGGTTCCGCTCCAAAGCCGCCGTTACGAATTCCCGGAAGGCCTTGCGCGCGAGGTCGAAGTCCCCCCGGTCACCATAGATGAATCCCGTGATAAAATTGATCGTAATAACGGTGGGTTCCGCCCCGGACTGTTCGGCCTGCTGCTTTATTGATAGATATTCGTCTAGCGACTCATCCCAACGGCCCTGGAGATAGTCGAAGAACGCCTGGAGCGCCCGGGCCTCCGTCTTCACGGCGGGCGACGGGGCACGGGCGACGAATTCCTCCAACCACTTGTTCGCCTCGGAATAGTCTTCCCGAAGGGCGTAAACATAGGCCAGGCTCGAACAGGAACCGTAAAAATCCGGCCTCGCGGTCAGGACCTCCTTGTACTTCGCCACGGCCTCGTCCAGTTTGCCCATACGCACGTACATCTCGGCGATGGAGTCCAGGGGATTGGGGTCGCCGGGATTTATGGCGGCATAGCGCTCGAGATACCGGAGCGCCTTGTCGAAGTTCCTCAACTTGGCGTGGACAAAGGCGATAGAGTTCAGGGTGAGGCCGAAATCCGGATCGAGCACGAGGGCCTTCTCGTACTCTTCGATGGCTTCCGTAATATTGCCGCGACGCTCGTTGAAGAGCCCGCGAGCCTGATGCGCGTATTTCTCCTGGGGATACTTATCCGTCAGCTCCCGCAGGAGACGGGCCTGTTTATCCGGATCCCGCTCGATCCAGGCGGTGTAGGGAACCTCGATGTAGAGCCTTTCTTTCTCGGTCGCCTTCTCGGAATATTTTTTGGCCTTCTCTATGGCCTCGTCCCGGGCCTTATAATCGGCCATCTCGTAGGCGGCCTGCGCCAGGTAGAGGTGGGCTATGGCGAACGTCGGGTCGAGGGCGATCGCCTTCTCCAGAGACCTCCGGGCGTCGTTGAACAGGAACCTATCCAATGCATCCTGGCCGCGGAGAAAATAATTGTAGGCCTCCAGGGACGTCGTAGTGAGGTCGGCGATCTTCGGCTGGGGCACTTCGATCTTCAGGGCCGGGAGCCCGATCCCCTTGGAAATGGACCGGCTGAGCTCATCGATCTGGGTCATGAGGATGCTGGAGGCGCCCTGCCCCCGGGACGAAGCGCTCTTCATGAGCTGTTTGGTGGAGGCATCCAGGACCTTGACGTCGGTGGCGAAGGTCTCTCCGGCCTTGACGTAGCTCCCGGTGACGAGCGCTTCGATGCCTTCCTTCCGGCAGACCTCGAAGCCGGCCTCTTCGTCGAAGGCGGCCGTTTCGTCCCGGCCGGATTGCCTGAGGATGTCCTTCAATCTCTGCCAGGACGTCACACGGAAATGGCCCGACTGCTCGAGGCTTGTGATCAGGAGGTTTGGGATGGCTTCCTGCAGGTAATCAAAGGCCTTGTCACCGGTCTGGTTCCTGAACCCGACGATCGCGACGGTCCGCTTGGACGCTTGGCTTTCGGGGACGAACTGCCAGACGAGGAGAGCGATGATCGCGACAAGGACGGCAGCGGCGGGGATCCACACTTTCCTGGAGGGGAGGCGGACGGTGATCTGTTTCGACGTCGCCGGCTTGCGGACAGGGAGGGGCTGGGTCGTGGTCGGCAGGGCCCGTTCGATCTTCGCCAGTTCGTCCGACAGCTCCTCGGCGCCCTGGTAGCGTTTATCCCTGGACTTATCCAGGCATTTCAGAACGACAAGCTTCATGTCCTCCGGGATTTGCGGATTGATCTGTCGGGGGTCGGGCGGGGCCTCGCTCTTCTGCTTGATGGCCACGGCGAGCGGCGTGTCGCCCTCGAACGGCA
>CAZSMW010000421.1:0-2342 GCA_964607985.1 uncultured Eubacteriales bacterium | reverse complement strand
GGCTGCCGAGATCGATAAATATTTGAAGAAGTGATCATGGAACAAGAGAGGCTTTTTCCCCCGGCCAAGGGGCATGTTGGAACCGACGAATCCGGAAAGGGGGACTATTTCGGACCTCTGATCATCGCCGGGTTCTTCCTCCCTGACGGGCAGGCCGATGTCCTCAGGGAGCTGGGGGTCAAGGATTCAAAGAGGACTTCGGATAACCGATGCCGGGAGATCGCCGAGGTCCTGAAATCGGGCTACAAGCACACGGTCATCGCCATCGGCCCGGAGAAATATAATGAACTTTACGACAAGCTCCGGAACCTCAACCGGCTTTTGGCCTGGGGCCACGCCCGGGCCATCGAGAACATCCTGGAAGTCGTGGACTGCGTTCTGGCCGTGACGGACCAGTTCGGCGATAAGGCTTGGGTCCTCAATGCGCTCATGAAAAAAGGGCGGACGATCGAGCTTGTCCAGAACCCTCGGGCCGAGGAAGACATGGCCGTCGCGGCCGCCTCCATCCTGGCCCGGGCCGAGTTCCTGAAGCGGCTTAGCTTTCTGTCGAAGGATTTCGGTCTGGAGCTTCCCAAAGGGGCATCGTCCCTGGTCGAGGATGCGGCCGTGAGGCTCGTGAAGCGCGACGGACCGGAGGTCCTGGGCAAGGTCGCCAAGCTGCACTTCAAGACGACCGGGCGCGTCCTGGACCGTGCTAGCGCAAAGCTCCCCCGGGGATAGGGGCGTCATGATCGTCCTGGCCAAGATCGCCCTCATCGTCTTCGCCCTCTTGTTTCTCATCCGGCTCAAATGGGACTTGGGGCTCGTCCTGTTCCTGGACACGCTCCTCACGGCGGCCCTGTTCGGGATGAACGCAGGGGCACTCTTGAGGAACGCCTTCCAGGCGCTCGTCGCGGGCGAAACCCTCGAACTCATCGGCATCGTCATCCTCGTCCTTTACTTGGGGAACTTCCTCCAGCACGGAGGCCATTTCCGGAAGATGGTGGATTCCCTCAAGAACCTAGTCCACGACCCGCGGCTGATCCTAGCCATTCCCTCGGCCTTCATCGGCCTCCTGCCCATGATGGCCGGGGCCATGATGGGCGCGCCCATCGTCGAAGAGGCGGGGAAGAAATGGGACCTCAGTCCGGCTTGGAAAACGTTCTTCAATTACTGGTTCCGGCATATCTGGGAATACAGCTGGCCCCTCTATATCAACCTGATCCTGGCCGCGGCCATCTGCCGGGTGCCGATCAAGAGGGTCTGCCTGTACCAGTTTCCGTTCACGATTGTGGCGGCGGGGGCGGGTCTCATCATCCTGTTCCGGCATGTCCCTTTTCTTCCGAAGGACACCGACGAACCAAGGACCTTCAAAGACATCTTTCAGGTCTTCTTCAGCATCTGGCCCATCCTGCTGACCATCGTCCTCATCTTCGTCTTCAAGCTGGGGATGCTGCTTTCGCTGGGGATCGCAAGCGTCCTGACCCAGGTCTTTGCGAGGTTGGACATCCGGACGAGGATCAAAGTCATCGCGGGAGGTTTCTCCTTCAGGATCGCCCTCCTGACCGCCGCCGTGATGGTCTTTAAGCGGATCCTCGAGGCCTCCGGGGCTTTGGATTTGGTGGCCCGCGCCGTTCCGCCGCACGGATTCTCCGCTTACGCCCTTCTCTTCGCGGCGCCGTTTCTCATCGGCTTTCTGACCGGCGTCAACCAGGCGTTCGTGGCCATCGCCTTCCCGCTCCTCGTTCCCATCATCGGTGCCGAAAGCCCGGATATGTTTCTCCTGGCCTTCGCCTACGTCAGCGGCTTTGCCGGCATCCTTCTTTCGCCGGCCCATCTGTGCTTGGCCTTGACGGCCGACTATTTCAAGGCTGAACTCAAGGACGTGTATAGGATCCTGATCTTGCCCGTGGCCGTTGTTTTCCTGTCCGCTTTGGGCGCGTTGATCATCTCCCGGCTCCTTATGTAGGGGACTAGGGATCTCCATCTCAGGGCTCAGCGTGCGGCGATGGAGGCCGCCCCTCTCCCCCCGACCCCCGGGAACCAGTCCCGGCGGTTCCCCCCGCCGTGAACGGCGGGGCCCCCCTCCGCTACGAGGGGATTCAGGGCGGCCTTCATCGCCGTGTCCCGAGTCCTGAGAAGGCGATCCCAAGGAGAGATAGAGAGCAAGGCCCATATTGATACGTCGAAATGAAGAGAAACTGGCCATGTGCTCCGGCTCCTTGACAAGCGATCACGGATGGCCGATAAATGGAGCCGGACTGAACGGAGGATGTCATGGCCCAAACGAAGAAGCTTTACTTCGAGGACGCGTACCTCGCCGAGTTCGAGGCCAGGGTTGTCGGGCGAACGGAAATCGAGGG
>CAZSMW010000420.1:0-5726 GCA_964607985.1 uncultured Eubacteriales bacterium | reverse complement strand
CGGCTCGGTTTGAAATAGAGAAATAGGCAGATCAAAAGGACTGAAAAAATGACCGTTCCGATCAGAAAAGGATGCTTGAGTTTCTTCACCCGCGAAATATACTCTGAACAGCTTCTCGATTCAAGGTTGAGGGAGAAAATTGACTTCATTTCTCCCTTATGCTAATTTGCGGTCGGATTCCCATGAGCATGTCTTCCAGCCGGCTCCAGACGAAAAGCCAACGAAACTTCCTGTTCCTTTTCGCCCTCGGCGTCATCTTGCTCGCCGCTTTTATCCTCAGATACAAGGCGATCAAGTTCGGCTTTCCTGTTATCACCCACCCCGACGAGCCGGTCATCTATAGATCGGCCGTCCGCATGATCAAGACCCGGAATCTCCATCCGCAGACTTTCCTCTATCCTTCCTTTTATTTCTATCTTCAGGCCTTGCTCTATAAAGCGGTGTTTTTTATCGGAAAGCTCAGGGGGGTGTTCCAGAACTTCTCGGACGTGAGCTATCTCACGCTCTATTTTTGGGGGCGGTTCTTGACCGTGATCATGTCTACGGGGACCATATTCCTGACGTATCTCCTCGGGCGTCGTTTATTCAATCAAACAACAGCTCTCCTATCCGCTCTTTTCGTTTCTCTTTCTTTTCTTCATTGGGAGAATTCTTTCTTGATCACAACGGATTCTCCCATGGGATTCTGGGTTTTGCTCTCATTCCTCATGTCCGTTCTCATCCTTACAGGGGAGCCGAAACTCAGGCATTATCTGCTCAACGGCCTGTTTATCGGACTGGCCATAGGCACGAAATACAATGCGGTTTTTGTTCTACTCCCCCTGATCGCGGCCCATCTCTTCAAGACATCCTTTTCTTTAAAGAGATTATTTGATAAAAAGCTTTTCCTGGCCTTGCTTGTGGTTCCCGTCGTCTTTGTGCTGACGACGCCCTATGCCGTCCTGGATTTTCCTATGTTTTGGGATTTTCTGAAGTATCAAAATCGGGCTTATCAAGCGTTCCCGTTCGGCATAGAACGAAACGCCGTGAGCTACGGCGGTTATTTTCACGGTTTGCTGGGAGGGTGCGGGATCATTCCGATGATCCTCGCGGGGTTCGGCCTTTTTTATGTATTCCGGAAAAGCCTCCCGTCGGCCGTTCTCCTGATATCTTTTCCCCTGCCTTTCTATTTATTCATGGGCGCCTACCCGCGCGTTTTCATGCGGAATATGGTTGCCGTCGTGCCCTTCTTGAGTCTCCTCGGGGCATTCGGTGCTTTCGAGTTGACTCGATATCTATGGAGATGGAGGAGTCCGCCAAAAGTATTCAGCCGAAAATTGGGCTGGGCCCTCTCGGTCGCCGTTGTCATCGGAACCGGATGGGGGTTATGCGGCCAGGGGCTGAAGGAATATCACCAGGTTCGGGTGATGACGTTGCCAAATACCCGCTGGCTGGCCGAAATCTGGATTCAACAACATATTCCTGCAGGAGCCCGAATCATCAAGGAATACTACACGCCAGGTATCAGAAATAAATGCAAAGTCGTAGACCTGGGAGTCGCGGGCTTTGCCAAGAAAAGAGTCAGATACAATTTGGAAAAATTCGATTACATTATTCTGAGCAGTAATAGTCATGGCCGCTTTTTCATACATCCCGAGCGCTTCCCTGATGAAGTCCGGATATACCGGAGTATTATGTCCACCCATCCGCTCAAAAAAATCTTTATTCCCGACAATAAGACGGTTTCCGGCCCCGTGATTAGAATCTACGAAGTTCGAAAGCGGGTCTCTGTTCGAACAATGAAGGTTCTCCCTCCTGATAGGATGAAGCGCGGACCTTCTATTTGATGTATCCCAACGTTTTGAGAGTCTCCTTTGTTTTTTCGTCCAGGAGAGTTTTCGGCACGATGGGAGTTTTGGACGCATAATTCCGATAAAGTTCCATTATCTGCTCTAAGCGCCGCATGGTCTGCTCCGGCTCTTTCGTATAGATATTCTTCCTTTCTCCGGGGTCCCGATGGAGGTCATAAAGCATTTTATGCCCCCCGAAATGGACGAGTTTCATCGGTCCGTCAACCAGGGCCAGATTGGTGTCCTTGGCAAGCTGGGAAAAGGCTAGGTCTTCCCATCCCTGCGATTTGGATTTGATGAAAGGAAGCACGCTCTTCCCCTGAAATTGCTTGGGCTTCTTCAGGCCGAAGAGATCAAGGACCGTGGGCCCCAGGTCGATGTGCTTGACGGTCCTCGGAATCTTGACGGGAGAAGCGCCGGGGATCTTTATGATGAGAGGGACTCGGATTTGAGGCTCGTGAAGGAATTGTCCGTGCTTGAAATACATGTGGTGTTCCCCAAGGGCTTCTCCATGGTCGGCGGTGAAAATGACGACCGTCTCCTCTTCGGCGCCGATTTCTTGGAGTGCCGCCAGAAGACGCTGGATTTGCCGATCCGTGTATATGACCTCTCCGGCATAATTGGCCAGATAATAATCGACATCCTTGCGATTCTCCAAAGCCTGGTAAGAAGGGATCACATCCGGCTGATCTTTATCGCCGATTTCAAGTTGGATTCCTTTCCGATTCTTGGGCAGAAGGTTCATGAGTTCCGGGTGGGGATAATAAGGTCCATGGGTGTCCTGAAAATGGACAAAGAGAAAGAACTTCTTTTTCTTTCCATTCTGGACCAACCATTGTATGGCTGCCTGGGCCGTCAGATTCGCATCCTTCTCCTGTATGTTCCGGCTGATTTCTTTCTGCGGCAATTGATCATCGTAGAATTCAAAACCCTTTCCGATGTTCGTTATTTTCCTCAGAACAAAATTGCTCACGACAGCCGCCGTCTGATAGCCGTGGCCGTGAAGGATTTCGGCCATGGTCAGCAGAGAATCGGGCAAAACCTGGGAATTCGTCTTTATTCCGTTATAGATCGGGTACGTGGACGTGAACATGCTGGTTATCGAAGGCAACGTGGCGGGATAAGAGCAATAGGCCCTCGAAAAAAGGGCTCCTTTTTCGGCCAGAGAATCTATGGCGGGAGTTGAAATTCCCTTTTGGCCGTAGCAGGAGAGATAATCATACCTGAGGGCATCGACCACGATCCACAACAGATTCTTAGGGGGATGGGATTGACAGCCGGTGAGCCCAGAAAAAAGAAGGAGCCCTAAGAAGGCAGCCTTAAAAAGGTTAAAAAAACGTCCTGTGGGACGTGCGCCTCTTGACAACGAAATTATTTTATTCCCCAACATGCTCATCATAAACTCTCTTCGTCGTCCCGCCGGCACGAAAAAGGCCTCATCGCTACTCGAGGCCATAGACGAATATGCCTTCCCAGCTGTCCATGATATAGATCCGGTCCAGGCAGATGAAAAGCTGCAGGCAGGGCACGGGTCTATCCCATTTTTCATCATAGCTATTATAGACGAAAAAGCCCTTTTTTTCGCCGTTCCTGTCGAAAACCGTGACCGCGGGGGCATCCTTCTCAAGGACCCAGAGGTCGCCTTTGGAATCGATCGCCAGCGAGCAGATCTCGCCGCGCAAGTCATTCCGGCCGAAAGACCGGAGTCGGACGCCCGCAGGACTCCACTTCTGAATTTCTCCCGTCACCCCAAGGTAAAGATTCTCTTCTTCATCAATGGCCAGGAGACGGGAATCCGGCACGGAGACGTCATAGGTCCGGATGATTTTCCCCGCCTCGTTCATCTTGAGAAGCCTCTTCTCCATCAAAACATAAAGGTTGTTCTTAGGATCGCTGCAGAGGCCCAAACAGGGGAAGAGCTTTTGCAGGCCGGCATCTTTCCGGTCCGCGCCGCCTCGCTCGAGATCCAGGAGTGAAATTTTCTTTTGCCGGACGATGAGCAGGCTTTTTCCATCCGAGCGGGGAACAAGATCGGTGACGCCTTCCATGGCCAGGTCACGGAACCCTTCATTTTTCCGATAGAGAAAAATTGTCTGTCCGGGTTCGGAAATAATATAAATGCGGTCATTATCGGCGGTGACGAGCTTCCGGGGGGAATGGCCGTCCTGGAGGAGCTTTCCCCATTCCGGATGCCGGATGAAATCCGAATAAACAACCGTTCCGATGGAATCCAGGCCGACCTGCATCAGAAAGTTATGGGACATCTTAGAAGGAGCCGGGGCTCCGCCGGCTACGTATCCCAAGGTCCTGAGGGCGTCCAGCTTCTCCCGGGGGATCCTCTGCGCCGGCTCAGAAGAGGCTTTCCGGTCGGAAGATCCAGTCTGGGGCCGGAATCGGGTCAAGTGCTGCTGGGCCTGCTTGACCACCGCCGCCAGCCGGGGATTTTCAACCAGGTTACGGATTTCATCGGGATCTTCCCGGAGTTCGAAAAGCTCCCGATAGCGGCTGGAAAACCGACCCTGGGTGTATTGATAGACCCGGTTCTGGTCTTCAAAGATGACACCGTTGAGACCCTCCGGGCAAACACGGCTCGGACCTGTCGAATGATAGGAGACAAGGCCCAATTTATTATTCCCTTTGATGGCCGGAAGAAGGGACTCGCCGGTCATGGATTTCTTTTCGAATTTCACTCCCGCAAAATCTAGGATCGTGGGCATGATATCGATGTGCCTGACGACCTGGTCCACGAGCCGGGCATATCGATTCCCCGGGAATTTCATAATTAAGGGAACCTGGACTTGTTCGGCGTAGAGAAACCAGCCATGGCCGTCAGGAGAGCCGTGGTCCCCGAGCGATTCTCCGTGGTCGGAGGTGAAGACGAGGAGAGTATTTTCGTAGAGCGCAAGCTCCTTGAGTTTTTCCACGATGCGGCCCAGCTCATGATCGATCTTTTCGATCTCGGCGTCATAGCTCGGCTCGTAGGGGCTGTGGGGATCCACATAATGAGCGAATAAAAAAAAGGGCTTCGATAGATTCTTCGAACGGCCGAGCCAGTCCAGGATGTCTGCCGTTGTCTTCTCATTCTTGCGCTGGAATGGAGGCCTCGCCAAGGCCTCATCCTGGAAGTATTCATCAAAACCCCGGCCATATCCATTTTCCGGAGGAGCCTTCAAGCTCATCAAGTTGTTGGAGCTGATGAACCCAACGGTTTGATATCCGTCCTCTTTCAAATATTGGGCCAGGGTTTTTTCGCCTTTTTTCAAACCCTCGGAGCCGAACCATTGTCCGCTGAATAGGTAGGAAAACGAATCGTCGGTATTCGGTGTTTTGACGAAGCAATATTTAAATAGGACGCTATTGGGGACCATGGTGTCCAGGGCCGGGGTCCGGATACGCGGGTAACCATAACACGGCAGCTGCTTGGCCCTCAGGGCGTCCGGGACGATCAGCAGGATGTTGGGACTCCCTCCCGAGCGGCTATTTTCGGCGCCTTTGGCGGAGATAAAACCCATTAAAAAACCCAGGGCCAATGTCGCCAGCCCCATCGCCAGACCGTTTTTACATTTTCTTTGACTTTTCATATTAGGGGTCCACCCGTAGTTCTTGTTGATAAAAAATGAGATTTCCGTTGTCGAAGCTCCGATCCTAGTCCATGACATTCATTCCTGATCAGCGTTTTTGTTTCATAAGTTGAGCGAATTCAAAATTGGCGAGCGAGAGACTTTGCCATGACTCATCCGGGGCATCAAGATTTGTCTCAACGACAAATTTAATTTTGACTTTTCGGTCTTCAGGGATGATGTTTTCGATCTCGAACCAGCGAGCATACTTGGTCGTTCTGAGGGGGAATCGCTCGGCAACCCTGTCATTGATCAGGATGAGAACGCTGAATGTTTC
>CAZSMW010000419.1:0-2273 GCA_964607985.1 uncultured Eubacteriales bacterium | reverse complement strand
AGGAACCGGGGAACTCCGACTCTCATATCGTTGGAGTCGACCTGATTGCCCGTCAGACTTATGCCCGCTGAATTGTAGCCCACGCTGATCCCCAATCCACCATAGCCGACGGCGACAATCTCAGGTTCGCCGTCCACCTGGTAGTGGATGATGGTGACATGCTCCTGAGTGGAAACAGACGTATCATTGTTATGCGCCGCGAGGACGGACCCGTCTTCGGTGACATCGTTAGAGGCGATGAGATCGCTGCAGCCCTTTGTATATTCATATCCGGAGGACCCAATTTCTTCACAAACGGAGGGAAAAAGATCTTCCAATTCCAATCCGGCGGCATCGGCCGCGCCTTTAACCTCCATCACATACTCGGGCACATATTTCCTGGAATATTGAAGAAAAAGTCCCGCTTCCGTTTTAATCTTTTCCCAGTCCTTGTTCTTCTTCATCTCCGCCACCTCTTGGATGAGGTTATCCTTGAGTTGGGCCCCGATCTGACGCCCAACCTCATAGTGGTTGCCCTTGACATGGATGACGGGAATGGAAATCTCTTTCAAGGGACTTGCAGATTTCTGCTTTGGATACGTTTCCGTAGGACAAAGCGAAACGGCGCTAAAAAACATGGCGATGAAAAACATTGGGAGAAAAGTCCTTGGAAATCTGGATTTCATGAACATCTTATCCCTCCTCTAATAAACAAATCAGCATTCCGTTCCTGCCTACGCCGGAACTCTATCGACGATAGGGCAATAATTCAAAGAGGACGGGAAACTTTTCGTTCGGGGAGGCCGGTTCAGGCTTTTGGTTTTTTGGTTCATGAGCGGTCCCTCAAATTTCGGTTTCCAGCGACGATCGCAGGGTGCCCGCTTTGGCCTCGATTTCTCCATCCTCCCATAATGAAAGAGATCATAAATCACGGCGATCGGGAGTGTCAAGGCACCGAACTCCCCCACAAGATGAATTCGTTGTTTGAGAAGAAAGAATTCTATCGGCGATTTTGGGGATCATCAATTCCTTGACTTTCGAAAACCAGTATTATAAATTTAGGTCAGGGTTTATTCAGAAATAACAATTGATGGAGGTTCTTTCACTCGGGTTCGACAGTAAAAGGCATATTTTGAGCACATTTCCGACATAAGGCGTTTGTTTTCAACACAATTATTTCAAAAAGGTCAAAACCGCGTAGGCACCGGGCCCTGGCGCCCGACTCCAAGAGGGGTGTCGAGGAGTGGGTGAGCGAGGACGTCTCTCTGGGGAATCCGGGGCCGATCTCTTTGCAGCATCTTTACCGGGCGATGGATTTTCTTTTGGAACACGAAGAGTCGATCCAGAAGGAAGTCTTTTTCGCCACGGCTGATCTTTTGAACCTGGAAGTGGATCTTCTGTTCTTCGATACCACGACGACCTATGCCGAATGCGAAGAGGAAGACGACCTCAGACGATACGGTCATTCGAAGGACAGCCGGCCGGATCGGCCGCAGATCGTGATCGGGCTGGCGGTGACGAAGGAGGGGCTTCCGGTGCGCTGCTGGGTGCTTCCGGGCAACACGGCGGACATGACCACGGTGGAGCGGGTGAAGTCGGACCTTCGAGGCTGGAAGCTTTCACGTTGTATCTGGGTCATGGACCGGGGGATGTCGAGCGAAGCGAACCGGATCGTTCTGCAGAAAGCCGGCGGGCATTACATCCTGGGCGAGAAGCTGCGGGACAGCCAGGCGGCTCATAAGGAAGCCCTGTCGTTCCAGGGTCGGTACCAGAAAGTGAGAGAGAACCTGGAGGTCAAGGAGATCGTCGTCGGCGACGGAGAACGACGCCGGCGTTTCGTCCTCGTCCATAATCCGGAACAAGCGAAAAAAGATCAAGCAACCCGGGAAAAAACCCTGAAGAGGATCGAAGAGATGATCCTGGCTCTGGGAGATCCCGAGGTCGCTTCGCATAAGAAGGCCGTCTGCGCCTTGTTGTCCCACCGGTCGATGGGCCGGTATATCCGACAGACCAAGACCGGAAAACTCAGGATCAATCAAGCCAAAGTCCAAGAAGAAGAGTCGCTCGACGGTAAGTACCTGCTCTCGAGCTCGGACGATACGCTGTCCCCGGAAGACATCGCCCTGGGCTACAAGCAGCTCATGGAAGTGGAACGGGCGTTCCGGACGCTCAAAACAACATTGGAGCTCCGGCCGCTCTATCATCGCAAAGAAGAGAGGATCCGGGCTCATGTTCTCCTCTGTTATCTTTCGCTTCTTCTTGTTCGGATCGCGGAGCGGGAGACGGGCGAGACT
>CAZSMW010000418.1:0-4683 GCA_964607985.1 uncultured Eubacteriales bacterium | reverse complement strand
ATCCCTTTTCGGGAGAAAAGGGTTATGTCCCGAATTTTCCGGATCGTAGCTCTGAATTTTTAGCGAAAGAACCTCGAAAGTGTTCGACGGTCAGACCTTCATCATGTTGATTTCAGGGTGAAGTTGATATAGATTATGCCGATAAGCCGGTTCGGACGGGGATTGCGAATTTGGCAAAGGAGGGATTTCATGACCGGCAAAATGATGGACCTTCACGCGGCGGCCGCTTTGGTTCCTCATGGCGCAACGATTTCCTTCGGCGGTTTCACCACCCAGCGCCATCCCATGGCCTTTGTCTATGAACTGATCCGCCTGAAAAGACGCCGTCTTTATCTGTTTGGACATTCACCCGGAGGGGATTGGGACATTCTCATCGGGGCGGGTTGCGTGAAGCGGGTCGAACTGGCCTACGAAGCTGATGAGGCTTTCAACACGGTTGGGCCCCGCTGGCGGCAGGCGGTGGAACGGGGCGAGATCGAGTGGGAGGATTACAGCAACTTCACGATGGTGGCACGCTTCACCGCCGGCGCCATGGGAATTCCCTTTATGCCCGTTCGCAGCCTGCTCGGCAGCGACGTGCTGCGCAAAGCGGCCCTTGGGCCTGAGCAGCGGAAAGCCGATCCGCGCACCTCGCCAAAGAAACTGCATGTGATGACCTCTCCCTTCGACAGTCGGGAGCAGGTCGTATTGGTTCCGGCGATCCACACCGATTTCGCCGTGCTGCATGTCCAGAAGGCAACGGCCAACGGCATGGTGCGGATCGAGGGTCAGACCTTCGCCGATATTCAGCAGGCCCTGTGCGCCGATACCGTGATCGTGACCGCCGAAGAGCTTGTTGATGAGGACACGCTGCGCCGAGAACCGGAACGCAACCCGATCCCATTCTTCGCCGTGCACCATGTCTGCCATGTCCCCTTCGGGGCCCACCCTTATGCCGTTTACAACTACTATGATTATGATCCTCTCCAATTGAAAGAGTACCACGAAGGCGTGCGCGATGACGCATGTTTCCATGATTACCTGGAAAAGTATGTCTGCGGCGTCAAGGATCACAACGAATACCTGAAAGCGGTGGGCGGCCAGGCGCGGCTCAAAACATTGAAAGCGTCGCCGGCCTATGGTTATAGCCCGAACCTGAAGCGGAGGAGATTGTAGCCATGGCAATCCCCGAATATACCTTGACAGAACTGATGGCGGTCGTCGCCGCCCGCGAGATCGTGGATGGCGAGGTGGTTTTCGCCGGCACCGGCCTGCCCATGCTCGGCGTGATGCTGGCCCAGCGCACCCACGCTCCCAATGGCATCGTCATCTTTGAAGCGGGGACGATGGCCAGTCAACTCGCCCACCTTCCGATGTCGGTCGGGGATCCGCGCGTGATGCGCGGGGCGGCCACCGCCGCCGGACTCCTTGAGGTCTTCACCTACGTGCTGCAGGCAGGACGGGTCGACGTCGGCTTTTTAAGCGGAGCGCAGGTGGATCGCTTCGGAAACATCAACAGCACTTCGATTGGATCCGACCATCGCCATCCGACCGTGCGTTTCTCCGGGAGCGGCGGCGCCTGTGACATCGCCTGCCTCGCCAACCGAACCATTATCATCGCTAAGCACGAAAAACGACGCTTCCCGGAAAAGGTGGACTATATCACCAGCCCCGGATGGCTTGAAGGCGGCAATAGCCGTCAAAGGTCCGGTCTCCCCCGAGGCGGGCCGAGCGTCGTGGTCACCACCATGGGCGTGATGCGCTTTCGTGCGGATACGAAAGCCATCTATCTGGCCAATTACCACCCGGACGTGACTCCCCAGGCCGTCGCTGAGGCGACCGGCTTCACCCTGGATATCGAGGACGCCACCAAGACAGCGCCACCGACCCGGCGAGAATTGCGCATTCTCCGCGAGGAAGTTGACCCGGAGAGAATTTTTTTGAGATAGGGCCGGCCGTTCGCGCTGAATGGAAAGGATGCCTGTGAAGCCTATACGTCCAGCTTGATATTCCCTTGGTACATGGTTACTCCGCGAGGAGTTTTGCCCAGGGAAGAACCGATGGGCTTCGTAAACAGAGGGTCGTCATAGATGGTCTTAAGGTACTGATCGCGATACCGGGGATGGGCAATGCTGGCGATGGTAAGCGCTTTCTCACCGGCGGTGAGTCCCCGAAGGTCGGCAATACCGTATTCACTCACAATGACCACTCCATCATAAGCCGAGGCCGTCAAACTCACGCCGGGAGGATGGACCTTGACGATTTTTGAATGACCTTTATCGGTAAGGCTTCGAAAGGCAATTATGGGGACGCCGTAGACGGGATTATTCAGGGCGCGGACAAAATCCGGCTGACCGCCGACGCCGCTGTAATATCGACGAGCATCAATATAATCGGCCCAGACATTGCCGAAGAGATCGACTCCCATGGCCGTATTGATGGAGACGAAGGGACTGTTCCTCCGGATGACTTCGGCCGAATTGGTGACGGTGCAGGGACGCATCTGGATTCCCGCGCGCATATGCACGAATTCATACAGTTCCGTCGAGCCCATGATGAGGGATGTTGTGCTGTATCCCATATGTTGCTTTTTCTTTCGATTCGTTACGATGTCGGCCTTCTGCAGATGCATCAGACCGTCTCCATAAAGCTCCGTCTGGACGCCGAGGTCTTTATAATTCGCCGCTTTGATGGTTCCCACAACGGCGTCCGGGATTTGCCCGATGCCTACCTGCAATGTCACTCCATCGCGAATAAAATGTTCCGTGATCAATTCACCGATTCTCCGCTCTTCAGGGGAAAGATTGTCAAAATCGGGCCCGGGAAAAGTGTAGACGCCTTTCACGTCGTCGTCGTCAATGAGGTAATCAATGGATTGGGGGCCGACGATGCTTTGACCTTGAGTGAAAGGCATGCTGAAATCCAGCTCAGCAATAACGCATTTGGCATGATCGATGGCCGTGTGCAGGACTTCGACGGAAAATCCCAGACTGAATTCCTTCGTGATTTCATGGGGACGGACTTTGAAGATGGCAAGGTCCGGCTCATACTCCCGGTCTTTACCGATCAGACTGTCAAGATTGGCCAGCGTACACGGCAAATAAAAAGCCCGTCCTTCGTTGGCGGCCTTTCGCACGTCGCCCGTGGAAAAAATGGAATAGGTCATGATGCGATCCTGGAGTCCTTTTTCCACGTAAGGCACGGGCCCCTGGAGCAGGAGATGAACCATCCTGATAAAAGGCAGTGTGGGGCTGCCGGCTTTTACGGCGGCCGTCAGGAATTCCAGCGAAGCCGTCGGCGTCGCGGCATTAGAGCCGATATAACATGTGATCGTGTCCTTATGCCTGAATTCCTTGGAGATGACGTCCGCCAACTGATCGAGTTTTATGGCCGTGGGTTGATAAGTCATGCGGTTCCTCCTGAGATGATGACATGGAATGAATTCATATGATAACAATTAGAAAATACAGAACTTTGGCGCTACGCGCAAGCCCATTATTTTTCTTCGGTTCTTTTCCCTATCCACCCGCACGGGATGGAAGAGAACCTTGTGCCTCATCCATCGCCTCGACCGGGCGCCAAAGATGTGCTAAACTACGGCGAGAGAATACGAGGAAAGAATTCAGGTGATGACCTTCGGTCGATTTAAGATTTCCGTTTATAACCACGGCTTTTTCCGGCTGGACGGGGGGGCGATGTTCGGGACGGTCCCGAAAAACATCTGGTCGTGCCGGATTCCCGCGGATCCTGAAAACTGCATCCGGCTCGCCACCCGGTCGCTGCTCATTGATGCCGGCGAGAGGATCTTCATGGCCGATGTCGGCAACGGCGACAAATGGCCGGATAGACTCCGCCGGGTATACGCCTTTCAGAATTTCTCTTATCAGGAAACGGGTTTCAATTTCGACGCCATAACGGACATTGTTTTGACGCACCTTCATTTTGACCATGCGGGCGGGATTTCCCGATATCAACCGGAAAGCAAAACGGACCTTGAGCTCTGTTATCCCCGGGCCCGTGTATATCTCCAAGCCGATAATTATGAAAACGCCAAAAATCCCAATCCGCGTGAGCGCGCCAGTTACCTCAAGGAGAATGTTATTGTTCTGGAACGGGCAAAACTCGTATTGACGCACGGATCACAGGAGATTTATCCCGGCCTTTGGGTGCATCAAGTCAATGGTCATACCCGCGGCCAGCAATGGCTTGAAGTTAAAAACGGCGCCGAGTCCGTTGTCTTTCCCGCCGATCTTGTCCCAACCTCTCATCATCTCCCGCTCCCGTATTCGATGGGTTACGATATCTCGGCCGGAACGCTGCTCGAGGAGAAAGAGGATTTTCTGAACCGGGCCGTCGCCCATCATTGGATCGTGGTCTTCGAACACGATCCGGACATCCCCGCGGCCCGCGTGAAAATGGATGAAAAGGGTCATTACGTCCTGCAAGAAGTCGTTGCGCTTTGAGGGCTTCATAGCTTCTGTTTCATGAAAAAGGCCGTGTTGGCCTTGACGAGAGGAGAGTCGTCGCCGATTGAAAACAAGTCGAACGGCTGAGAGTCAAAGAGATAAGCGCCTGAAAACTTCGGGCTATGAGATTGAAGCCTCAACGCGAACAGGATCCCGTTTGGATCTTTCCCAAGATTTGCTCGCCCCGTCGGAAATCAAATCCCTTGTCACGACGGAATGGATGGGGAGGACGATTCAT
>CAZSMW010000417.1:0-1606 GCA_964607985.1 uncultured Eubacteriales bacterium | reverse complement strand
CACGGACCGGACCCCCTTGAAATAGACGCACAGCGCGTCCGCCGAGGAGATAGCGCACTGAAGAGCCAGGGTGCCGGCGGCGTTAAAGTGGCGGGCGGTGAAGGCCGACAGCATGGCCCGGTGGTTGTCTTCCGCCTTGTTGAAATAATCGATGGCGGCGCTTCGGTCCTCTTCCCTGAATCTGGCCGGCTTGGGCGTCATGTCATCCGATCTCTATGGGGTCTTTGCCTAGGATTATCTCATAGCCCAGCATCAGCGTCGAGATGGGCGGCCGCATATTCTTCATCTTCTTTCTGAACTCCTTGATGGTCTGGACGTAAGGATCGAGGTGGATCCCGAATTCCGAGTAGAACTCGCCTGTGATTCCATCCTGAAAGAGTTTTTCCAGCCGCTCTTTGGCCTTCGTGTGCATGACCACGACGGCAATGTCGCAGTCGCTGGCCTCATGGGTTTTTCCAAGGGCTAGGCTTCCATATAAGATAAGAGAAACGATAAACCCCTCCGCTTCTGCGTCCCCGATCCTTCGAAACAGGAAATTCCGGATGTCCTCCTTGAGCGCGCCCTCCCTGCGAAAGGCGGGTATGAGAATGTTCCTAACGATCCGGCCGGAGCGATCGAGGCTGTAGAGGTGCTGCTTTCCGAGGATTTCCCGCTTGAGAACCTTCCGGTCAAGGAGGGTTTTCAGGGCGGCGTGGGCCGCGGGAGGGGAGAGGGCGGTCCATTTGGCGACCTCCCTCCCGGAAGCCGCGAAGGCCTCCGTCCTGGACACGAAAAGACGGATGATCCTGACCTTAGTCCTCGAGTCGAGGATCCCGTCCAGAATGGTTTCGAAGGCCATATTGGTGTTAAGCAGCACTTACAGATGTTAATTATTACTTACGATTCAGGGGATTGTCAAGTCGATTTCACTATGCGTTTTCATCGGATCAGTCCTCTTTGTCCGAGAAGGCATCCTTGAGGAGCTTGCTCTGTCGGGTGAAGGCGAGGCGGGGGCTTTTAGTCTCCTTCATCAGAGCGATCTCCTGGGTCAGAAGGCGGGCGACGTACATGGTGAAGGTTGCCGATTTCCGCGATTCTCTTTTAAAGAGGGAATGGTCTCGGTTTATGTATACGACGTTCCCTTCGGCGAAGCATTCCGGACCGTTTTCTCCGAAAAAATCCAGGCAGACCGAAACATTGTTCTCTCCCAATTTTATCCGGCGGACGATGGCATTGGGCGTGATCTTCCTGACCAGCGGGTTATGGCGCTTCTTCTTTTTGGGTTTTGTGGGTTCCGCGGCTGTCTTGGCCTCGTTTTCCGGCTTGACCTCCTCGTCGATGATCTTTTTCCGGTCGGTTCCTGCCGCGCCCCCTCCGACGCCCTTCTCGTCGCCGTAGGGGATGGGTCCGAAGGGTGAAAAATCCGGGTTTAGCGCTAATGCACGGTGGATCCTCCGGAGAGCCTCCTTCACGGCGCGTCCGGCCTTGAAGTCCTCCCTCTGGTCGGCTTCCTTGCCGAGCTTTCTCCTGATGACGCCGATGACCTTCTCCATGATCTTGAGGAATTCCTGGTATTCTTCCGAGTCCGTCAGGAAGTTCGAACGGTCCGATGTCATGGGGAGGAAGT
>CAZSMW010000416.1:0-9755 GCA_964607985.1 uncultured Eubacteriales bacterium | reverse complement strand
GGAGGAGATGCGGTCGCGCCCCCGGACCTCGATGACCGTGCTCGAAAGCTCGAGCGGGATGCCGAAATCGAGGAGGCATTGGCGGACGTTCCGTTCGAGGCCGCTCGGCCAGGGCAGGACCTCGAAGACGCCGCGGACGCGCATCCCCTCGAACGTCAGGCGCCGGGCCATGATCAGGCCGATGTCGCCCGAGCCGAGAATGACGGCGGACGCGCCGATCCGGATGTTTTGGAGGTTGACCAAGTTCTGGGCGCTCCCGGCCGTGAAGACACCGGCGGGACGCGTGCCAGGGATCTCGATCATTTCACGGGTGCGCTCACGGCAGCCCATGGCGAGAATGACGGCGTCGGCCTGGAGGAGGGAGTAGCCGGAGCGCGAATTGACCCGGAGGGTCCGGTCGGGGGCGAGATCGAGGACCATGGCCCCGGTTTGGAACCGGACGCCGGCGCGGTCGGCGTCCTCGGTGAGGCGCTCGGCGTACTCCGGGCCCGAGATCGTCTCCTGGTAAAGGAAGAGGCCGAAGCCGTCGTGGACGCACTGGTTGAGGATGCCGCCGGGGCGACGGTCGCGTTCGAGGACGAGGACACGGGAAGCGCCGGCGCGCCTGGCTCCAATAGCGGCCGCCAGGCCGGCCGGGCCGCCGCCGATGACGACGACGTCGTGGCGCTCGGGGGGGAGGGGGCGTCTCGCGCTCAAGGCTTGATCCTCCCTTGGAAGAGGACGGACGCGCCGCCCCTCTTTGTGATCCGGTCGACGGGGACGCCTTGGCCCTCGAGGAGAGCGACGAGGCGCGGAGTGCAGAAGCCGCCCTGGCACCGGCCCATGCCGCAGCGGGTGCGGCGCTTGATGGCGTCTAGGCTTCGAGCTCCGAAAGGATTGCGGAGGGCGGCCAGGACCTCGGCCCTGGCCACGTGTTCGCAGCGGCAAATCATCTCGCCCCAGTCGGGATCGAAGGCGGCGAGGCGGGAGCGCTCGGCGTCGGCGAGGTGAGCGAAATGAGGGACGGGCAGCCGTTTGGGATTGAAGTCGGGGCGCGCGATAAGGTCCTCTTTGGCCCCGATCATGTCCGCGACCATCCGGGCGATGGCAGGGGCGGCCGTAAGACCGGGCGATTCGATGCCGAGGAGGCTTATCCAACGGGGACGGAGGGGGCTTTCTTCGATGACAAAATCCGCAAGCTTCGGGCCGCCGTTCGGGCCGGTGAGCTTCGGACGGAGGCCGGAGTAGGCGTGAATGAAGGGAAAGCGCAGGAGCGCCGGGACGAGCCCGAACGCCTCTGTCTTGAGGCGGTCCATGACGGGGCGGGTGGATGACGCGTCGCGCTTGTCCGGGACATACTCCGAGCTTGGCCCAAGGAGGATATTGCCTTCCAGGGTCGGGGTTATGTGGACGCCGAGGAAAGAATCGTCGCGCGGCGGCACCGGGTAGACAGGGGTGCGGAGGGCGGAGGCGGCTTCCTTGTCGGTGACGAGGTATTCGCCGCGCCAGGGATGGACGCGATATGAGTCGATGCCGGCAAGGGAGGCGACCTCGTCGGAGAAAAGGCCGGCGCTGTTGATGACCCAACGGGAGAGAAAGGCGCCTCGGGGAGTAAGGAGGCGGAAGCCGCCGGAAGGGAGGATGTCGACCGCCGTGACGCCGGCCTCGAGGACGACGCGGGCGCCGTTCTGGTGGGCGCACTCGGCCAGGGCGATGGTGAGCTCGTAGGGCGAGATGATCCCTGTGTGGGGTGAGTAAAGCGCCCAGCGTCCCCGGGCCTCGGGCTCGAGGCGGCGGATCTCGGCCTCGTCGATGAGGGCCAGGTCGGGGGTGCCGTTACGAACACCCTGGGCCATGAGCTCCTCGAGACGCGCCCGCTCCCCGTCGTCGAAGGCGACGACGAGCTTGCCGGTCTTCCGGTGCGGGACGCCCAGGTCGCGGGCGAGGGGGTAGATGAGGTCGAGGCCGGCGACGTTCGTGCGCGCTTTGAGAGTGCCGGGGGGGACATTGAACCCCGCGTGGATGACCCCGCTGTTCCCCTTGGTTGCGCCCTCGGCGAGGTCGGACTCACGTTCGAGGAGGAGGAGCCGGAGGCCGTAGCGGGAAAGCTCGCGGAGGACGGCGCAGCCCACGACTCCCCCGCCAATGACCGCAATGTCGTAGGCGGCGGCGGAATCGTCCGGCGTAATGCCGGAGAATTGAGGGTTGGGGTCGAGGAACTGAGAGGCAGGAGAGGGCGCGCGGGCGGGGGGAACGGGGCCTGGGATCGAGCCGATACGCTTGCTGTCCATCGGAATGGGAATATATCAGAACCCCGGGGAGAGTTCCAGAGCTGGAGGACCGGGTTCATCTTCTAGGACCCGGATTCGAGGGCGGACGGGAGCGCGCGTTTACATAGGATCCGGGATGTGCTAAATTGGGCGCTTCAAACCATGAAAAAAAAGATCCTGATCTCCTCCTCGCTCTTTCACGCGCTGAACGACGCGGCGTCGGTTATCACGCCGACCGTCTTCCCCATCCTCTATAGCCAGGGGTTCATCATCAGCAGCTACTCGCAGATCGGCCTGCTTTCGAACCTGGGGCTCCTCACAACGCTCTTGATGCAATTTCTGGTCGTGAAGCTGTCGGTCAAGCACGAGTACCGGTCCTTGTTGCTCCTGAGCGGGCTGGGGATCTGCGCGTCCATGGCCCTCGTGCCGTTCGTCCGGACGTTCGGCGCCCTGTTGTTGGTGTTCCTGATGATCAGGGTCTTCTCGAGCTTCTACCACCCCATCATCATCGCCTGGGTGTCGAAGTCTCAATCGGGGTCGGGACAGGAGCTGGACGACGCGATGGGCATCCAGAGCGGTTCGGGGAACGTGGGCGTCATCCTGGCCTACTTGACGGTCGGGTTCATGGCCCAGAGATGGACCTGGAAGACGCCGCTTTTCGCCTGGAGTCTTTTCGGGCTGGCGATAGGCGCGATCGGGATCCTCGTGCTGAGGGGCGTGTCGTCGAGGAGCGATGAGCGGATATCGCTGTCCGCGTCATCGTGGGCCAGGTCGCTCAAGGGGATCAAGAGATATATCCCGGGGTTCTTCTTCGGGGGGATGGGGTGGTCGGTCACGGTGTATTACGCGCCTGCCCTGCTCCACAACAGGTTCAACATCCCGATGGGGCGGACGGGGCTTTTCCTGGCGCTGTGGGTCGGCATGGGCACGATTACGGGATACGGTTATGGGGTTTTGAGCCGGCGGTTTGGAAGGAAGAAGGTGTTCCTGCTGAGCTTGGGAGGGGCGATGGTGAGCCTCTTCGTGATCGGGTTCGCGCCGCACCAGACGCTGGCCGTGGCCGGGCTGATCGCGTTTGGCGGGTTCATGTTGATGACGTATCCGTCCCTACACACGTTTGTCGGGTCAACCGTGCCGGCCGAGGGGCAGACGCAGGCGTTCAGCTGGGTTTCGAACATCCAACTGATTTCGGGGGCGTTCGTATCGCTGGCGGCGGGGTTCCTATCCGACGCGATCGGCATCCAGTTCCCGTTCATCCTGACGGGGGTGCTGACGTTGGCGGTCTTCCTATTCTACCTGCCGCGCGGCCCGGAATTCTTCGGCGGCGCCGTCGCCGGCAAAGCCGCCCTAATTGGGGACACAATACCCATTTCCGAATTTCCAAAATCTCCCCAGGATTTTATGTAAAGAAAATTAATTCGGAAATAGGTAACGAGTCCCCAATTTAGTAAAATCGACTTATGAACATTAGACTGGCCTATGGACAGGGCGGACTGCCGCTTGAGCTTCCAGACGACTGGGACGTCTCCGTCATCGAACCGCGTTTCGTGCCCGCGATCGTCCGTCCGGAGGAGCAAGTCCTCAAGGCGCTGCGTTATCCGATCGCCTCGCCTCCGCTCGCGGAATGGGTCCGTCCCGGCGACCGGGTCGGGATCGTCTTCAGCGACATCACCCGGCCGCTCCCGCGACGCCTCCTTCTGGACGTTATCATTGGGGAGCTCAGGCTCGTTCCCGGCGTCCGGATCACCCTCTTCAACGCCCTCGGGACGCATCGGCCGAATACCGAGGCCGAGCTGCGCGAGATGCTTGGCGATTCGCACGTCAACGAGTTCCGGATCGTCCAGAACGATGCGTACGACCCTTCGACCCAGGCCCGCCTGGGGATGTCGAGTTTCGGCCACGAGATCTGGGTGAACTGGGAGTTGGGTGCTTGCGACGCCATCATCCTCACTGGATTCATCGAGCCTCACCTGTTCGCGGGTTTCTCCGGAGGCGGGAAGGCGGTCATGCCCGGCATGGCCGGCCAACGGACCGTCCTCGGAAATCACGACGCCGGAATGATCGGGCATCCGAAGGCGGTCTGGGGTGTCACTAGCGAGAATCCCATATGGGAGGAGACCCATGAGATCACCCTTAAGGTCGCCTCCGGGACAAGGGCGGGCGGGGTATTCCTGGTCAATGTGACGCTCAATAGGGATAAGGACATCACGGGCGTCTTCTGCGGCGGCCTGGACGAGGCCCACGCCGAGGGCTGCTCCCGCGCCCGGGAGACCTGCATGACGCCGGTGGAGGCCCCGTTCGACATCGTCGTCACGACGAACAGCGGATATCCCCTCGACCTCAATGTCTACCAGGCCGTCAAGGGGATCAGCGCGGCTGCCCGCATCGTGAAGAAGGGTGGGGCGATCGTTTGCGCCGCGGAGTGCCGTGAGGGAGTCCCCGGGGGGAGCGAGTTCAGCCGGCTCCTGGGGAGCGTCAGGAGCCCGGACGAGCTCGTCGATAGGATCCTGACTCCCGGATTCCTGGCGCAGGACCAGTGGCAGGCCCACATCTTGGCGCTCATCGCGAGGGAAACGGACGTCTATCTCTATAGCGACAAGCTGAACGATGCGGAGATCGCCGGGGCACTCCTCCGGCCCTGCCGGGACATCCTGCGGACGCTGGCCGAGCTCCGCGCGAAGCACGGTGCGGGTGCGCGGGGGAAGGCAACGGCCCGGATCTGTGTCCTGCCCGAAGGTCCCCAAACTATCCCGTTTATTAAATTGGGGACACAATACCATATTCCGAATTGATAAAATTCCCCCTGGATTTTTCATCAAAAAAATAATTCGGAACTTGGTATCGTGTCCCCAATTTAGTGAGACTTTTCCGACCGACCGAACGTTTATTCTATCTAATGCCGAGAATCGCGCGCGTCGTCATCCCAGGATGCCCCCATCATATCATCCAGAGGGGCAACAGGCGTCTTAAGGTGTTCTTTTCAGACGAGGACAAGGATCTGTACCTGGGCCTGCTTCGGCGACACGCCGAGAAACACGGCATATTAATTTGGGCGTACTGCCTGATGGATAATCATGTCCATCTGGTCGCAGTCCCCGGGGCGCGGGACAGCCTGGCCCTCGGAATCGGTGAAGCACACCGGAAGTACACGAACCTCATCAACATCCGGGAGAATTGGAAAGGCTATTTGTGGCAGGGGCGGTTCATATCATATCCCATGGACGGGGGTCATCTTTTTGCTGCCGTCAGGTATATCGAGCGGAATCCCGTCAGGGCTCAAATCGTTTCCAAGGCGGAGCAATACAGGTGGTCGAGCGCGCCGGCCCACGTTTTTAAAACGAAGGACGATATGCTTTCGGCGTGTCCGTTGATGGCGGATATCAAGGATTGGGCGTCTTACCTGAGCCGGAAGGATGATGATTCGGAGGTCCGGAAATTCGTGGAACATGAACACACCGGCCGGCCTCTGGGCGACAAAGCGTTTATCATGAAGCTCGAAGAGCTGACCGGAAGGATTCTGGCCCCGCGAAATCGGGGTCGAAAAGGAAAGGGGGACACGATATCAGTTTCCGAATTCCTTGAAACGACGAAATTTCCAGGGGAAAAATGATAAATTCGGAAATTGGTATTGTGTCCCCCTATTTAGGAAAGGATTTGATCGATTCGGGGAAGAATCTCACCAGCTTTCCCGTGCAATGAGACATCCGCGTAATGCGTCAATGGAGTCGGGTCCGGATTGATTTCGATGATCTTCGCTCCCGCCTCAGAAGCGTGGAGGGGAAGCGAAGCCGCCGGCTGAACAAAGGCCGAGGTGCCGACAACCAGCATCACGTCGCAGAGAGAGCTCGCGCCGAATGCGCGGCGGAGAATGTCCGGGTCGAGGGATTCTCCGAACCAGACAATGTGCGGCCGGAGAATGGCTCCGCAGTTTGGGCAGGCCGGCGGGATTTGCTTCAGGGGGATTTCAAAGTTTTCCGCGACGGTTTCTTCTTGGGTGCATCTCGTTTTCCAGATGTTGCCGTGAAGCTCGAGGAGGTTTAGGGAGCCGGCCCTGGCATGCAGTCCGTCCACGTTCTGCGTGATCAGGGCGAATTCCGGGAAAACTTTTTCCCATTTAGCCAGCACGGTATGGCCTGGATTTGGTTCCGCTCGGCCGACGATGCCGCGCCTCCAATCGTACCATTCCCAGACAAGCCTCGGGTCGCGAGCAAATGCTTCCGGAGTGGCCAGATCCTCGGCCCGAAATTGTTTCCACAACCCGTCTTTTCCGCGGAATGTGGGCACTCCGGACTCGGCTGAGATACCGGCTCCGGTCAGTACGGCGACCCGCTGCGCCCGGTGAAGTATCTCCGCCGCTTGTTGGATTTGTGTCGTATCCATTCTTTGCCTCACCGAATGGCCCTAGGATACCGATTTTCCTGGGGAAAATCAAAACGTGACCGGGGGTAAAGCCAGTGACGACAAGAGCCGGCTGAACGGCCGGGCGGCGCGGAGAAGGCGACTCCCGCCCGCAGCGGCGGCGACCAAAATTAGTATTGTGTCCCCCTATTTCACCCCTATTTCAATGATGGTGATTTGGGGTCATGCTTTAGGCGATTGCGCTTAACAGATCCAATGTTTTTTGTTGCATAACAATAAACACAATTAAATGGACATGTATCGTAGACACCTATATCTTTGCTCATCACGCATCCGCAAGCCGGTCTCTGATAAGGATCTTTCTTGTGCGTAACCTGGATCCCGAAGACCTTTTCTATAAGCCGATCATCTATACATTTCCCGGATGCAACGCCTAACCTGTCCAGGCCGTTTTCCTCAGCGCAACTAAATATCTCCATCCCGTTAGCTTTCGCTATTTCAACGATGGATTTAATAAAACAGTGAAACCTTTCTTTATTTAGAAGCGAAACACGCAACCCTTTCGCTTCTAAACTGCGCATTCGCCTTTCAGTATGCTTATATGTGTCTAACATGCTGATAATTAATCGTTTTGTATAGCCTCTCAGCGAGGATGCGATCGTTGAGATTTTCTCAAGATGGTGATGACTCGAGCACTGATTCGTTATGACTATCGGGTCGTATCGCCACATGACTCTGTCGGGGCCTATATGATCGGCCAAGGACCTAAATGTCTCGACGGACGGCTTGGTTGACGGACTCTTAGGATCGATGATTCTCGGATTGGCCAGAATTGTATATTGAAAATAATAGCGAAATCCCCTCATGTCAAGTTCAGCAAGCCGCTTGATGAGAGGCTTCGGGTTTCTGGTCCAAAAAACGATGACATCAACATCATCCGGATTCAAAGAGACGTAGGATATCATCTTAGGATTAGCTGGATTTGGTACAGTGCAATAACCTGCGCGTATCCTGTTTATAAACCATTCGGCATAAAACGCCGGAATGTCTGTCCTTCGGCTCGCGCTTATGATCATTCGCATTTCAAAGAGGGACACGATATCAGTTTCCGAATTCCCTGAAACGACGAAATTTCCAGGGGGGAAATGATAAATTCGGAAATTGGTATTGTGTCCCCGATTTAAAACAGCCCGGTGCTGCCGAAGCCGCCGTCTCCGCGGGAGGTGTCATCGAGTTCGTCGGCCTCGATGATCGTCGGTGCCTCGACAGGCTGGATGAGCATCTGGGCGATCTTCATGCCGGCCTTGACGATGAACGGCTCTCGCCCTACGTTAGCCATGACAACCCGGACTTCCCCCCTGTAGCCCGCGTCCACGACACCCGCCAGCCGGTGAACGCCTTTGAGGGAGATGCCGCTCTTGTCCCACACCAGGCCGACATATCCCGCCGGGATGGCCATCCGGAAGCCGGTCGGCACGGGCATCGTCTCGCCCGGCCCGATGACCATATCGACGCACGAAAACAGGTCCATGCCCGCGTCGCCCGCATGCGCATAAACTGGGATCTTCGCGTCCTGGTTTATCTTCTTTATTCTGATGTCCATGCTTACGCTCCTTCCACAATCCTTAAAATATTATACGGTACGCTTCTGATACACTCTTTCCCCAACATTCACTTTCGCCCCTATCTTATGCCGCTTCACTGCTTTAATGCCGGGTCCGGCCGACCTTGCCGCTTTGCTACGCCTCATCAACACAGTTTCCCAAACCGAATTCAGGGACACTATATCAGTTTCCGAATTCCCTGAAACGACGAAATTTCCAGGGGAAAAATGATTAATTCGGAAATTGGTATTGTGTCCCCGATTTTATTCGATCCGCACTTCCTTGAAATAGGGCCTGGCGATCTCCTCGAGCATGACGAACTCCGCCGGCGGGTACGGCTTGACCGCGAGGAACGCCGGGTCGATCGTGTCGTGGGCGACGAACTGCTGGAGCTGGTAGAGGTCCGCCCCCTCCAGCCACTCGCCTATTTTCCGGATATCTTCGCGTCCCAGCAGTCCCGGTACCACGGTCGTCCGGAACAGGTACTTCAGCCCCGACCCCTTCACGATCTCGACACTTCGCCGGATGTCCTCTTCCCTGACCGCCGTCCCCGTCACCTCGCTGTAGCGTCCGAGCGGCGCCTTGACGTCCATGGCGATCCAATCGATGACGCCGTCCCCGACGAGCTTCTCGAGCCTCCCCGGCAGTGACCCGTTCGTGTCCAGCTTGACCAGCAGCCCCCGCTCTTTGATGACCCTCATCAGGTCCTCGAGATCCTCGCTGAGCAACGGCTCTCCCCCGGTGACGCACACGCCCTCGAGCCAGCCCTTGCGTCCATCCAAGTACCCTAAAAAAATGTCCATCGGCATCGTCGGAATAGATTCCGGCCTCAGCACGAGATCCGCGTTGTGGCAGAAGGGGCAGCGGAATGTGCAGCCGCCCAGAAAAACGGTCGACGAGATATAGCCCGGAAAGTCCTTGCTCGAGAACTTCTCTAGGCCTTTGATCTCGACCATGCCTCGAACTCCTCGGCGCTGTTCAGGACGGCCCGGACGATCCCCTGGTCGTTGAGGATGAGTGTCGGCAGGATGATCCCGCCCTTGTCATCCCGCTTCAGCATCTTGATGAAGTCCCGGATCCGGGTCTTGCCCTGGGGCTGGACGAGGCTGTACTCCTGGTAATAGACCTCTTTCTCGCCGAGGAGATTCTTAAGCTTGTCGCACTTTTCGCAGTTCGGGTAGGTGAACAGCAGATAGTCCATCTCTAGGCCAGTTTCGTGTAAGGCGTCCTCTCCTTGAACTCCTGCTGCTTGCCGTCGTTCCAGGTCCTGATGGGCCGCAGGTAGCCCACGATCCTCGAATAGACCTCGGTTTGAGCCCCGCAGTCCGGGCAGGCGTGGTGCTCGCCCCTGATGTAGCCGTGGCTGAGGCAGACGCTGAAGGTCGGCGTTATCGAAAAATACGGCAGTTTGGTCGCGGCAATCCTCCGGACGAGCTTCTTGCACGTCCCGGCGTCGATCGCCTCGGGCAGGAAGGTGTGGAAGATCGTCCCGCCCGTATACAGGGGCTGGATGTCGTCCTGGTGCTGGAGCGCCTCGAAGACG
>CAZSMW010000415.1:0-8450 GCA_964607985.1 uncultured Eubacteriales bacterium | reverse complement strand
CTAGGAAAAAAGGCCGATGAATACCGCGAGAAAAAGGCTGCCGTCTTCAATAGTTGGGAGGCGGACAGGATATCCGTGACCAAAGGCGACCTCACCGTCGCGGCCGTCAAGGAAAAGGTCAAGGACGAAGAAAAGTGGCGCATAGAAACGCCCGATAAGCCCGAGGCCGACGGCTCGAAGGTCGAAACCTTCATCCGGAAGATCGAGAGTCTCGAAGCCGTCGAGTTCATCGACGCGCCCAAGGACCTGGCGGAATACGGTCTGGACAAACCGGAGGCCGAGGTGAAGGTGCGGGTCAAGGACGGAGAGAACAAAACCCGTGAGATCATTATCCTCGTCGGCAGGGAAGACAAGGAGAAAAAACAGGTCGTCGTGAAGAACGCCGGTTTCGGCTATCTTTTCAGGGTGGACTCTGCCTTCCTTGAGGACTTCCCCAAGCAAGCTAAGGATTGGAAAACCGAGGTCAAGTCCGAGCCAGCCGGCGAAAAGGCCGGAGAGAAGAAATGACGAGCGGGAATATGCCCCGCGGCTTGCCGCGGGGAACCGCTCGTCGGGGGATCCAAGGGGGTATCCCCCCTTGGTCGCAGGGCGCGGGTTCATGCCCCGCCCGAGAAAGGGAGGCAGGGAGCGAAACTACCGTTGAAAGGGGGAAATGCGAAGCGGGTTCCCCCTCCAAGTTGACTTCGGCCCAAAGGCCGAATGATACCGACCCCGAGGCCCCTGACACTGGGGCCGAAAGATAACGGGGCATGATCGAAAGCAGCGCCCCCTCTCCCGGCTTCACGAAAGATCTCCTCCGCTGGTATGGGCGCCATCACAGGAATCTCCCTTGGCGCGAGACCTCGGACCCATACGCCATATGGGTCTCGGAGATCATGCTCCAGCAGACCACGGTCCAAACCGTCATCCCCTACTATGAAAGATGGCTGGCGCTCTTTCCCGACCTCGGATCTCTGGCCCAATCGCCCCTCAAGAAAGTCCTCAAGGCCTGGCAGGGGCTCGGTTATTATGCCCGGGCGCGAAACATGAGACAAGCGGCTCAGGTCCTCATCAAGCGATATGACGGCCGTTTCCCCAGTCGATATGAAGAGCTCCGGAAGCTTCCCGGCTTCGGTCCCTACACCACCGCCGCAGTCCTGAGTCTTGTCTTTGACCTACCCTACCCCGTGCTCGACGCCAACGTCCAGCGCGTCGTGATGCGGCTCGCCAGGATATCTGGAGAACCCGATGCCAAAAAGGACAAGCCCCTCATGAAACGTCTTCTCGACTGGATCCCGCGTAAAAAGCCGGGGCTCTTCAACCAGGCGATGATGGAGCTGGGCGCACTCGTCTGCAGGCCCCGAAGCCCTTTGTGCCTCCTCTGCCCCGTCAGCAGCTTTTGCCGGGCTTATGAGGCCGGCGAGCAGGAGGTCATTCCCAGTCCTAAAAAGAGAAGCGTAACGAACATCGAGGCGGTCGTCGGCATCATCTGCAAGGACGGGAAATACCTCATTCAGAAGCGGCCTTCCTCAGGCCTGCTGGCGGACCTCTGGGAATTCCCGGGAGGAAAAAGAGAGCTCGGGGAGACCCTCATGGATGCCCTTCGCCGCGAGCTCCGGGAAGAGCTGGGAGTCGAGGTCGCGGCCGCGCGTCCGCTCATCACCGTCCGCCACGCTTACACGCGGTTCCGGGTCAAGCTGCACGCCTATAAATGCCGCCTCAAATCGGACCCGAAGACCGATCCCAAGAAACTGCGCTGGGTTTCTTTGCGGGCCATCCGCCGATACCCCTTCCCTTCCGGCAGCGCCCGGATCGTCGATAAAATGGGGACACAATACCAATTTCCGAATTTCAAGAATCTCCCCAGGAAATTATGTAAAGAATCTTAATTCGGAAACGCGTATCGTGTCCCCAATTATACATCGGTTACATTCCCGTAATTGCCCGTTGAACAAATGCTAAGATCGTCATTATCATGAACATCAGAATTGCGGATATTGTCCATGGTTTGCCCGATCGAGACGCAATCCCGATCATCCCGCCTGTCCCGCCGAAAAAAAACATCACATAAATGATTGTCATCCATTGAATATTTCTAAAATTGATATTAAAGATGTAGTCAAAAAATAATTCGATCAGCAAAAAGACAATCATCGTTCCAATTTGGATGTAGTAAAGCATTGGCCTTCGAAATTGATTGGCGGTAAATAACAGATAGACAAGAGGGATTGCCGTCAGCAGGAACAGAATGCCCAGCCAATATTCCAAAGCCCGCTGCCCATACAATCTGGAAATGAAAATCAAACAGCAGATGATCAAAATAAACAACGAAACAATCGAGCCTAGGAAATTCGCTTTGCTGATGTCCATGTTCGTTCTCCCCTTGTTTATTGCCCGATGGTACAATAAAATATTAAACTAATTCAAGATATGGCAGCGGAGTCCGATCATGCTGGCGATCATCGCGATGTTTCTTCTCGGGATGGGCGTTTTCCCATCAACACAAGTCCCAGCCCCGCCGTCCGATTTCGAGGCGAAAATCGACCGGATCTTCATGTCCTGGAACAGGCCCGACGTCCCGGGGGCGGCCGTAGTTGTCGTCCGGGACGGCCGGGTGGTCCTGGTCAAAGGATACGGATGCGCCGACTTGGAACGCCGGGTCCCGATCACACCCAAGACGCTTTTCGACCCGGCGTCACTGGCCAAGTCTTTCACCGCGTTTGCGGTTCTCAAGCTCCAGGCCCAAGGCAGGCTTTCGCTCGATGACGATGTCCGTAAGCACCTGCCGGAATTCCCGGACTTCGGCCGGCGCGTCACGGTCCGTCACCTGCTTCATCACACGAGCGGTCTTCGGGATTGGGGCGGGCTCGTCCAGATGTCGGACGGTCAGATGGACGATGTCTTCACTTCGCCGATGATCCTGAAGATCCTTTTCAGGCAGCGGGAGCTCCATTTCGACCCGGGAACGGAGTTCGCCTACTGCAACGCCGGCTACATCCTCCTGGCCGAAATCGCCGCGCGCGCCGCAGGCCGGAGCTTCAAGGAGTGGACCCGGGCCGAGATCTTCGCGCCGCTGGGAATGGCGACCGCGGTTTTTCGAGACGACATCGGGGCCGTCTTTCCGGAATCGGCCCAATCCTACGAGCGGACCCGGGACGGCCGCTATTCGCCGGTCCCAAACAACGCGGCGACACCGGGCCCGGGCTCCCTGCTCATCTCGGCCGATGACCTAGGCCGTTGGCTGGCCGCGCTCCAGAATAATCCGGGCGAATCGTCCCAATTCTGGAGCGCCCTCTTTGAGCCGGGGAAACTTTCCGACGGAAGCAAAGTCCCCTATGCGGCCGGTTTCATCCCGGGCGACTACAAAGGACTGCCGATCTTCGCCCATAGCGGCCGCTGGGCCGCTTTCCAGTCGGAGATGGTCTATTGTCCGGAGCGGCGTTTCGCCGTTGCCGTTCTGGCGAATCATTCAGCCATCGTTCCGTCGGCCATTACGCGCCGGATCATCGATATCGAGCTCGAGGGCCGGTTTCCTCCCGCCCCTGTGGCCGGCCCGGAGATTAAATTGAACCCAGGCGTTCTTGACGCTTATACGGGGCGATATTGGCTGAGGGGCGATCAGACGATCTTCATCAGCCGCGTGGACAACCGGCTTTTCGCCCAAGCAAGCGGCGATCAGCCCCGGGAGATCTTTCCCGAATCAGAGGACATGTTCGCGTATCGAGTCACCGACGCCAAGATCCGGTTCCATCGCGCGGCCGGCGGGAAAACCGACCGGATGACCTATATCCAGGGAGCCGTCTTTCTTCGGGCGGAAAGACTCCCGGAAAGTCCCGGATCGACGCCGGATCTTTCCGAATACACCGGGCGTTTCCAAAGCGACGAACTGGACGCCATGCTTGAAATTCAGAAGGATGAAAAAGGCCTAATTGCGAAATTCCCCAGGCGCGGCGACCTCGTCCTCGTCCCGATGGCCGAGAACATGTTCGCCGGCCGTGAATCGTCAGCAAAATTTTATTTTGCCAGGGGACCGAACGGAAAGATAAAGGAGTTCCGCTTCTCGCTTTTGGATGCCTGGAACGTCCTCTTCCGGAAAATCGAATAAATCGGGGACACAATACCAATTTCCGAATTTCGAGAATTTCCCCTGGAAATTATGTAAAGAATCTTAATTCGGAAACGCGTATCGTGTCCCTATTTTTAAAATTGACAGAGTTGAGCGGCCGGCAATATACTTCCGGAGTGAATATTCCTATTCCTCAATGCGTTTCTGCGCAGGAGTCCACCAATGAAAACTGCGATCACAACTCTAGCTATGACGAGCCTCCTCATCCTGCTGCCGGCTTCCGCCGCCTCCGCGGCTGAGGCGCCGCAAGAAAAAGCCATAAAACACGTCCAGAGCTGGGTCCTCAACGAACAGGAGTATTTCGAAAAGCCCGGGCTTTCGGTCTTGGTGTTCCACGACATTTATCCCGAAGGCAAGCAGGGCGGAATCGAGATCATCCAGCACGGCGAGCGGGTCGCCGCCGTTGGCGATGTGCGCCTCGAACCCGCGCCGGGCCAGTGGGGGGAGCTTCCGGTCGTCGGCAAGCGCCTCGTCGACCGGGCGGCGAATCGCGCGGAAGTGCCGCTCCGCTTCGAAAAAGAAAGGATCGAATATCGGGTCAGGGTCGAGCCTGACGGCGACGCCATTTGCGTGACCGTGGACCTCGCCCGCCCCCTGCCCGCGGAGTTCCTGGGCCGGGCGGGTTTCAACCTGGAGTTATTCCCCACGGCCTATTTCGGCAAGTCCTATCATTTGGGCCGCACCGACGGAGTCTTCTCCCGCCAGGGCAACGGCCCCTGCGAGAAGGATGGTCCCGTCATGCGCCCTGCCGTGCTGGCCGAAGGCCCCATATTCGTGGCCGCGCCGGAGGATCCCCTGCGCCGCCTCACCATCGAATCCCTTTCGGGCGATCTGCGGTTCATCGATGGACGCAGCACACAGAGCCACGGCTGGTTCCTGGTGCGTTCGCTCATCCCTGCCGGCGCCACGACGGGCGCGGTGCGTTGGAAGATAACGCCGAATGCCGTGTCCGACTGGCGGCGCCCCCCGGTCATCGGGATCTCGCAGGTCGGCTACCACCCCCAACAGGACAAACGCGCCGTCATCGAACTGGATCCCCGCACGACCTCCCTCGGCGAGGGCACGCTTCTTAAAGTGGACCCGGAAAAGGGCCCCGTGCCCGTTCTCAAGCGGCCGCTTGTCGGCTGGGGACGTTTCCTCCGGTACGACTATGCCCTTTTCGATTTCACGGCCGTCCGGGAACCGGGCATCTACGTGCTCCGCTACGGAAACGCCCAGACGTCGCCCTTCCTCATTTCGCCCGAGATCTACAGCCGGGACGTCTGGCAACCGACGCTGGAGACCTTCCTGCCGGTCCAGATGTGCCACGTGCGCGTCATCGATCGCGGACGGATCTGGCATGGGGCCTGCCATCTGGATGACGCGCTCCAGGCTCCCCCAAACCTCGATCTGGCTTTCATCGAGGGGTATAAGCAGGGTCCCGTCACGGAAACGCCGCTTGCCGCGGACCAATATATCCCTGGCCTCAACATGGGTGGATGGCACGACGCCGCCGACCACGATCTCGCCGCCGGGGCCCAGGCCTGGGCCACCATGCTGCTTGCGTTGAGCCGTGAAACCTTCGGCCTCGATACCGATCAGACGACCGTGGATTCCGGGCGGCGCAACGTGGTTCTCCACGTTCCGGACGGAAAACCCGACATCCTTCAACAGGTCGTGCACGGTGTGGAAAATCTCCTGACCGGGTATCGCGTCTCCGGACACAGCTTCGCCGGAATATCGGACCCCTCCCTGGAGCAGTACGGAACCCTAGGCGAACCCTCGGTTTTAACCGATAACCGCATATTCGATCCTTCCCTCTCGATCGATGAGGTGAAGGGCGATCGCTCGGGTCGGCGAGACGACCGCTACGCCTTCACCAATCGCGACTCCGGCGTGGAATACAGCGCCGTCGCGGCGCTAGCCGCTTCAAGCCGGGTGCTCCGGGGCTTCGATGACCCCCTCGCCCGGGAGTGTCTCGCGACGGCCGTCAAGGCCTGGGAGTTCGAGCATGGTCACCCGCCCCTCCGTCAGCCCAATCCCTATGTTCCGGAGCGGGCGGATACTCAGGAGGTTCTTGCCACCGCGGAACTCCTGATCACGACCGGTGAACCGCGGTTCGCGGAGCATCTCAAGACCCTACTCCCCGTTATCGAGGCGCAGGTGGAGGAAGTGGGATGGGCAGCGGCGCGAGCGCTCCCGATCGTCCAGGATGAGGAGTTCTCGAAGCGCCTGGGTCTAATCCTCGCCGGATATGCGACGAAGCTGAAGAAGGACCTCGCGAAGACGCCCTACGGAGTTCCCTTCGAACCCAGGATCTGGGGCGTCACCTGGGACATCCAGGAATACGCGGTGAGGCAGTTCTTCCTTCATCAAGCCTTTCCGCAAGACTTCGACCGCGAGAACGTCCTGCGTGTCCTCAACTACGTCCTCGGCTGCCATCCGGCTTCCAGCACCTCGCTGGTCTCCGCTGTCGGCGCCCAATCCATGACCGTGGCTTATGGCATAAACTTAAGCGACTGGACCCATATTCCCGGAGGCGGCATATCCGGCCCGTCGCTCATCAGGCCGGACTTTCCGGAGCTTAAGGAGCCGTTCCCATTCCTTTGGCAGCAGGCCGAATACGTGCTGACGGGTGCTGCGACCTACGTGTTCACAGTGCTGGCCGCGGACCGGCTGCTCAATGGAACGCCATCGGGCGGCGGTGGAGGCGCTCCGCATTGACGGCTGTTAGGCGGACCTAATACGAACGCATTAAAAAGTTTGATATCTGACTTTAAGCGGCCTGAAGCCGCCCTCACTCCCCCGGCCCCCGGGGAACCAGTCCCGTCGGTTCCCCCCGTCGAAAAAGCCGACGGGTCCCCCCTCCGCTACGGGGGCTTGAGGACGGCATTCAGTGCCGTTTATACGTAGGTACTTTTTTTATTGCGTTCGTATTAGTCCGATACCTCCGCGTTCCCAGGTGCCAGGTCGGGGACGTACAGACCGGCGACCCCATGGACGATATCCCCCGGGTTCGATCCGTCCAGGTTGGCCAGGGCAATGACCGTCAGTCGGTCATTCACATACCGGGAAATGTGCGTGTTGAATCCCTGCCATGAGCCGCCGTGTTCGATGATTTTATGCCCGCGGATCTCATCGGGCCGCCAGCCGAAGCCGTACTTCTCCGTCGCGCCGTTGTTGAGCTTAACCGGTGTCCACATCTCGTCCAGGCTGGCCTTTTTGAGAATTTTTTCGGTATAGAGGACCGCATCCCACTTGGCCATGTCGAGGACGGTTAGGTAGAGGCTGCCGTCCGCCGTGGTGTTGATCATCGGCGCGACCCATTCCTGGTTCTTAAGTTCGCCCTTGACCAGCCGGTATCCGGCGGCCCGGTTCATGATGATATCCGCCTCGTTGATAATACGGGCGGTGGCCATCCCGAGCGGATCGAAGATCCGCTTCTTGAGTAAGTCTCCATAAAACTCGCCCGTCACCTTCCTGACGAGGATGCCCAACAACAGGTAACCGGGATTGCTGTAGTTCCACTTCTCGCCTGGGGCGAAGTCGAGGGGAAGGGAGGCAGTCTTTTGATAGAGCTCGGCTTCGGTGTAATCCTGGCGCATATTGATCTGATCGTAGAGCTTATTGGAGATGCCCGAGGTGTGGGTGAGAAGGCGGCGGACGGTGATCCCCTTCCATGTCGCCGGAGCATCTTGGAAATAGATGGAGATCGGGACATCCAGCTTGATTTTCCCGTCCTCGACAAGCATCATCACCAGGGTCGCCGTGAACTGCTTGCCGACAGAACCGGATTGATAGATAGTTTCCGCCGTCGCCGGGGAATTAAGTTCGACGTTGGCCAATCCATAGCCGCAGGCCTTAATGACCTCCCCGTTCCTGACCACGGCCAGAGAAAGGCCGGGGATCTTCCGCTTGACCAGCTCAGACCGGACATACTCGTCGACCTTGTCGCCCTGGGCAATAATTGGATTCGTAATCCCCACCTGCTTAGCATCCAAGCCGTTTCAAAAGCGGCATCCTTCAGCCTGTCGTAACGGCCCGAGGCGCCTCCATGGCCCGCGGGCTCCATCTTGCATTTGAGGAGCAACTCGTTCTTGTCCGTCTTCAAGGTTCGAAGCTTGGCGACATATTTTGTCGGTTCCCAATACATCACCTGGCTGTCGTTGAAGCTGGTGGTCACCAGGATGGCCGGGTAGGGTTTTTTCTCCAGGTTATCGTAGGGGCTGTAGGTCTTCATGTAGTCGTAGGCCGCTTTCTCATTCGGGTTGCCCCACTCCAGGTACTCGCCCACGGTGAGCGGCAGGCTGGCGTCCATCATCGTGTTCATGACGTCCGCGAACGGCACGGCGGCATGGACGGCCTT
>CAZSMW010000414.1:0-5324 GCA_964607985.1 uncultured Eubacteriales bacterium | reverse complement strand
GGAGATGCTCATCGAGGTCGTCTCGGGTCTCTACGAAACCTGGCCCCTGCCTTGGTATCTGAGAAGCTACGCCAATGTCGGCTACTGGCAGGACGCGGAACGGGCGGTGACCCCGAGCGCCGCCGCCGTCGTTATTTCGTCCATGGACCAGGAAGAGAAGCTCCAGCCCCGTCTCGGGCAGGGCTTTCATTCGGAATACTACGGTCTCCGGCCCGAAGTCGTCCTGGCCCTTCATGTCCGGAACGATCTCTGGGAACGATACATGACGGAAAAGGCTCAAAAATAATGGATTTGTCCATCGTCATTCCGGCTTATAACGAGGCGCTCAAGATCGGGGATGACGTGACGGCCGCGTCCTTATTCCTAGAGGAGCACAAGATCTCCGGCGAAATCATCGTTATCGATGACGGGAGCGCCGACAGAACATATGAGGCGGCCCGGAGCGTAGAGGTCCCGCCCTCCGTCAAGCTGACCGTGATCAGGCTCGAAACCAACATGGGGAAAGGTTCCGCGGTGAAGACGGGGGTCCTCAAGAGCTCGGGGGACATCGTCTTGTATGCCGATAGCGGGACTTGCGTTCCTTACCGGGACGCCCTTCCATCCATCGAACGCGTCCGGAGGGGGAGCCCGGACGTGGCCATGGCTTCGCGGCGGCTCAAGGGAACGGTCATCTGCCGGGACCGTCCTCTGAAGCGCCGCGTGCTGGCTTGGCTTTTCCATCAGACCGCGCTCCTCATCGTCCGACTGCCGCGCCGGATCACGGACTCGCAGTGCTGGTTCAAGGTCACCAGGGGGGACCTTGCCCGGGAGCTTTACTCCGGGCTCGAGACCTCGGGTTTTCTTTTCGAACTCGAGATCATCCTCAAAGCGTTCAAGCGGGGATACGTGGTCGAGGAGTTCCCCGTGACTTGGACCTGCGACCTGGACACGCGGCTACGCCCCGGTTCCCAGGCCGTCCCGGTGCTCAAAGAGCTTTTCGCCGTCCGGAAGATCCTTAAAAGAATGTGATAGGAGGTAAAATGAAGAGAACCATGGCCTTGGCGATTTTAGCGATTTTTGTCCTCATCCTTTTCAGCGCGAGCTGTGTCCCCGGCCCCAACGACGCCGAGAAAACCCCGGGTGCGAAGGGCCATGTCGCCGGCTTTTTTCTTGGGGTGTGGCACGGTTTCATCTCGCCGGTCACGTTCATCGTCTCCGTCTTCACGAGGAGTGTCCGCCTCTATGAAGTCCACAACAACGGCTCTTGGTACAATTTCGGTTTCGTTCTCGGGGCCGGCCTCTTCCTGAGCGGCGGGATCATGGGTCGGAAGAAAAGCAAGAAGGGCTGAGGACGGCCGGGCCGATCCTGGCTTTCATGAGGTAGAGGGTCCGTTCCGAGCCGCGGATGGGAACGGCCTTGAGGATCTCGAATCTTTCGCGGAAAGCCGTTTCGAAATCCGCTTGGGTGTAATGGGGGAAAACGTCCTCACGCGTGGCCAGGAGCCTCTGGACCTGGGAGTCGTTTTTGGGGACGAACTCGATGACAAGCCAGGTCGAGGTCCGGCCCAACAGGTCCGCGATCATGGAAAAGGGCAGGTTATTGGATATGGCCAGATGGTGGACGAGGGCCAGGGCGAAAACGGCTTCGACGGGGCCGCGCTCGAGCCAGGATTCCCGTTCCCGGTTGACCCAGCCGATGGACGGGCTCGGGTTCGCGAGGTCCAGGACGAGCGGGAGGATGCGGGTCTCGTTCCCGGCCCGGCATTCGCGGTAGTTCATTTCGACGGCGACAAAGTCGATGTCGAAGGCGACCGTGTCGATTCCCCTCCGGGCGGCCGCCCGGCTGAAGACGCCGGTATTGGCCCCGAGGTCCCACAGCCGCTTGGGTCGCATGACGTCCAGAAATTCGTCCAAGACGGCCTTTTTATGATCGAAGGCTTCCGACGAATAATTGGTCTCCCGATAGTAATTCGCCCATTCTGTCTTTTTCAGGCGAAAGTCTGTTTTTTTCACCAGGGATTCCAGGCTGTCCACCAATCCGGCCAGCGAAACGAACCGGACTTCCCTCTCTTTCACCCGGACCGTCTTCGTCGAAAAATATCTCTGGCTCATGGCATGGAGATGAATATGGGTGGCGATCCCGGGGCGAAGGCGGGTCGATCCCGGCAGAAGCCTGCTTGTCAGATCCAGGGGGATGCCGTCCAGGAAGACCTTTGAGAGCTGGCCGAGACGGAAGTCCTTGCGGGCCATGAGCAGCAAGGGTCCCAGGAAATGCTGGCAGAACTGCCGGTAGGCGACCCAAGGTTTTAGCCGGAGTTTTTCGAAGGAGAGCGTATCGATGAGGACGGGTTTCCCGTCGAGGAACTGGATATTGTAGGCGCTCGCATCCTTGAGGGACATCCCGTGTTCGAGGGCCGTTTTCTGGATCCTAATCGTCGTCAGAGCCGCGTCCTTGAGCTGGCCGAAACACCATTCATAAGGATACGAAATGAAAGGAACGAGCTCCGGCCGGATGATCTTATAAACAGTCCGGGGATCGGCGGGAGGCGCGGTGACCTCTTCGTGCCGGACCAAGAGGCCCGAATCCGTCAGGGCCTTGTAAAGCCCGCTCCGGATGAAGAGGTCGAAATTGTCCCGGTAGACGGTGTTGACCTGCCTGTAGAGAACGTCCTCTCGTCTGAAGAGGAAGCCGCTCGGGTCCCGGAACGAGCCGGGATGTGCTTGGTCCTTGTCAGGCGGCTGGCTTATCATCGGGCTTGGGCTCGTCCGGTCTGCTCTTTTTCGAGAAGAGCCTGACGATCTTCTTCCAGAAGATCTTTATGGAAAAGGAGATGCCGATGAAGGCCGCGATAAGGAGTTGGATGACATAGCTTCCCGTGCCCGGATCGATGTAGGCCAGGGCGCACAGGGGAGTGAGAAAGGCCGCGACGACGATGATCGCCGCCGCCCTTAAGATCATCTTTTTGTTATTCATGACGGCAGATTATTACCACGAAAGCGACGTTTTGTCAATTTTACCGGGTCTGCCGACCCTTGTCCCCCAAAATTGACGAGAGAGCCTCTTTCCTGTCGGGCGCCTTGTTCAACGCGTCCCAGGACCAGAAAATCACCCCGAGGGACGGCGGTTTCAGGGCCTCCGTCACGGCTTCCCTGAACTGGGCGAGCGTGTAGGGATCGTCAATATACGCCTTGTCCACCTGGATGCTCGGGAGGATCCGGCCATGCGTCCGGTCATAGATGTCCTGGGCCACGGAATGGACCCAGGCGGGCGTCCGGCGGACCATGTGGTGGTAGCACATCGGCGAGATAAAATCCACGAGCGGCGCCAGCCGGACGACATCCTGGCCCGGGACCGCCTCGATCCCCCCTCCGAAATCCCCCTCCCGCCAGGGGACCGTGTGGATGTTGATCTTGATCGAGGGCTTGACCTCGCGGGCCGCCGACGCCAGGAGCTTGACCATCCCGGTGATCGTCCGGCACTTCCACTCCGTCCATTCCGGGGCGTGGTTCCCGAGAACCCACTTCGCCTTGACGGCCGTTTCGGCGCCGGAGAGGTCCCCCGGGAGAGGAACGTTCATCTCCTTCTGGAACGCTTCCAGGCAGCTCGTATCAAAGCACGTGTTCGGCAGCGACTCCGGCGTCCGGTCCGGGTCAACCTTCTCCCAGAAGACGAAGAAGCGCATGAAATCCAGGCTGAGGACGTCGGGATCGACCTCGCGAACCAGGCGCTTAGCCTCTTCGATCTTGCGGCTCCGGAAATCCTCTCGGGTCGGGCAGACGAACTTCACCCAATCATCCTCGGCCCGTTGGCCGTCGGACTTCACCGCGAAAAGCCCGGGGTCCTTCTCGATCGCCGCGGCGTCGAAGAAGACGGGAAAGATGAGAAACGTCGTGATCCCGTTCTTTTTGGCCAGGGCCTTGAATTCCGGATCGGCGCCCAGCCCGGCTCCGACGAAGGCCGTATTGATACCGAGGGAACGCCATTCCTCGAACAGCTTGGGGAAACTCCCCGAATATTCGTAGATCTTGACCCCGACCATGGGGCCGTTCGGGGTCTTCGCCCCCGCCGCTCCGGGCGCGAGGCCGAAGAGAAAAAGAAGAGAAAAAAAGAGGAGCCCCCCCACCCCTTTTGGAGCTAAGTTCTTCATGGCCGCGGTCAATCGACGGGGACGACGTCTCTCAGCGAGAAATCGACCCAGATGATTCCCATATCCTGCTTGACGCCCTTCCGGATGGCGTCGCCGATCGTCTTGGGCGGTGTGGGCAACACGCTCCACCAGGGCTTGTCGGAACCGTAGCCGATCTGATAAACCACCGTGTTCGGGTAGAACGCCGGGGCCCAACCGGTCGTGAACTCGTTGACCATCTCGTCGAGGCTCTTGAAGATCTGGCTGTCGTCGACGAAGACGATGTCGCCCCGGTAGGTTTTCGGCATCCACATGATGTCCCAATGCTTGAGGAACATCCGGTACTTGGGGTTGTGAGATTTCACCCGGGCTTCCCATTTTTCAGCCGTGGCGTCGTTTACCTCGGTCCCGGTCCCGGGCTTGTCGGCGACCTTGTTCCATTCGACGTCGACGCCGAAGCCGATGACGCAGGGATGATGCTTATATCGGCCGAGGACGAGGTCGATGAGGGTCTCCATGTCCGCGTCGGCGGGCTCGACCTGGAGGAACACCTTGATCCCGGCCTTGTCGAAGGTGGTGAGATAGGGCTCATGGATGTCGGCGGCGTTGAATTCGATGTGCGGGTATTGTTTCCCATCGCCGGGGAAGAACAGGTGCATATCCCGGCGCTCCTTCGACATCTGGCCGACGATCCAGACGGCGCACGGGGACGAGCCTTCGAAATATCCGGTCATCGCCCCCATCGCCTTCAGCCACCCCTCGGGGGAGGGGAATGGCTTGATCCCGTATTGCGACGAACGGACTCCGGCGAAGACAACCTTGCCGGGCTTGACGGCCTCCTGCGCCGGGGCGCAGAGCACGGGCTGGACGACGGCCGTCAGGATGACCAACGTGATCAAAGAAAGAAAAAGGACCAGGGACTTGCGATTCATGAAACCTCCTTCTCCCATTCTTGTTGTCGTCTCGGATATGGTTAGATACTACATGTCCGGGTCCGGCTATTCAAGCATCAAGTGGTCCCCAAAATTGCCGATAGGATTTTTTCTTCTCAAGCGATGACGCCGACTTTAGGTGATATCAGGAATTCCAGGGATACGATACCAATTCCAGAGAATTGGCTCATGTCCCGGAATTCCGACTCGCGTCCTATCGGCAATTTTGGATGTCAATCCGTTCAGATCTGCGGCGTGCTGCTGCTGACGCTGGTGTTCACATAGA
>CAZSMW010000413.1:0-1746 GCA_964607985.1 uncultured Eubacteriales bacterium | reverse complement strand
ATTTTTACGTGTATAAAAAAGAGGCGGTTTTTCAAGCATGGAGCCGGAATAGAACATCTTCGGCCCCAGGATTTCGCCGCTTGAAATTCTTTTATCCATATGGCTGAGAACGTCGATGGGGCCGCCTAAATCGCGTACCTGCGTGATCCCGTTGAATACGAAAGTCCGGAGCTCCCCGATCATCTTTTCTTCTTCTAATGTCGTTAAAAAAGCAAGATGCGTATGGCATTCAAAAAGCCCGGGGAATGCGAATTTCCCACTCAGGTCTATTCTTTGTACACCTTTTTCAGACGCGTCCATTCTCCCCACGGCTTTGATTTGCGTTCCCTCAATCAAGATGTCTTGCTCAAGCGTCAAAGCCCCGCCGGATACGTCGAAAACATGAACGTTTGAGAGAACAATATGACTGTCCTCAGAAATCATAACCCTGCGCTTTATTTCTGGATCGATCGCACCTGAGGGAAGACTCACTCCGATGAGGAGAAAGACAATGAAAAGTCTAATATTTATCCGCAAAGGCTACTCCTCTCCAAAGTCCCTTGCCTTACCCTTATAAACGATATCATTCCTAGAGAGATATGGTCAATTATGATGAAGCGGCTGTCTTTTAGCTAAGACTTTAGTGATTCAGGCTGAAAGGACGGGAACCCTTTATGGCTGAAAATCAGGCGAAAACATGGCGCGCCTGAGAGGAGTCGAACCTCCGACCTTTGGATCCGGAGTCCAGCACTCTGTCCTATATGGGAAGAATCGATGGAGCCAGCAAGAGGGATCGAACCTCCGACCTGCTGATTACGAATCAGCCTTCTATATGGGGAGAATATGCGCATGGTGTCAACTTCTTGTCGTGTCAGTTGCAGAGCGGGGGCGGGATTTGGGGGGAGGTCGCCTTCGGAAGATGGGGCGCGGCGTCGGCCCGCTCCTTGCCCGGCATATAGATCCGGCTGAGCTTCTCCACGGCCTCCCGCTTTGTCTCGCCCGAGCTGTGGCAGTAAATCATCGTCGTCTTGACGTCCGCGTGGCCGATCAATTCGGTGACCGTGATGAGATCTACGCCGGCCCGGATCATGCGGCTTGCCGCGGTGTGCTTCAGCGTGTAGAGATCCACGCCCTTGAGTCTGGCCGCTTTGACCGCGGTCCGGAAGCTCTTCGGCACGGAATTCCACGGGAACACCTTGGTTGACCCGGGGTCGCGGGGCAGTTCTTCAAACAGGGCCAGGAGCTCCTTACTCAGCGGGACTTCGCGGTCCTTGTGATTCTTGGCGGGCGCGCCAGGGATGAAGATCACTCTTTTCTCAAGGCTCACAATGGACACCTCAAGCCCCTTCTCGGTATCCCACCCGTCGTGCGGCCAATGGAGGGCAAAAGCCTCATGGGGCCTCATCGCCGTCGTCAACAGGATCGTCAGGAACGGCGCCAGGTGAGGGCTCGCCGCCATCAGAAGCCGATCGGCCTCGTCGTCCGTGAGGATCCGCAGTTTGTTCTTGGGCTCGGGGAGCTTTTTGACGCGGGCTGCGGGATTCTGGCTGACCTTATCCCATTCCAGGGCCCGCTTGAAGATGAGCTTCAAGAAGCCAAGCTCCCGATTCGCCGACACCATCCAATTCTCCGCACGCTCGGCGTGGTACTTCGCGACGGCTTCGGTTGTGATCTGAGCCGGACCCCAAAAACTGGACAGGCCAATAAGGTGGAAAACCTGCTGGCGGAAGAAGGGATGTAAAGATACGGACGCTCGACAGGCTCCCA
>CAZSMW010000412.1:0-8630 GCA_964607985.1 uncultured Eubacteriales bacterium | reverse complement strand
GGTGAAGGGTGCCGAGTTTGAAATTTCGGATTCTTTGGGATATCATCAAATCACCTTTCTGGAGAGTCACCTGCAGGGTGAAATCTCCGGTTTTTTGTGTCGCCTCTATTTTATCCGGATTGCTGGGAAAATAGAGGCTTTTTTCTGTCTTAAGAAAAATATCCCGCCCTTAGCCGAATATCGGGGACCCATACACGTCCTTGACCACCCTTTGAGTTGTGATATATAATCCCTTACGATCGTCGGAGGGGTAAATTGTTACAAAGAGGCTCGCTCGGCCGCCACAGCCAGAAACCAAAATTCTTATATTTAGCCCTGGAGATTCTGGCACCTCGTACCGATCCTCGATTGAATCGGCATCCAGGGCCGAATAGCATGCAGGTCACGAGTGGACGGCCGCGAAGCCGGAAGCCTCACCTGTTTTCACGAGTGAGCGATAGGGAGGAGTCGCTATGTCTGCGAAATACAAAATTCTGATCATGGGCGCTTCCTATGGCTCGCTGCTGGCCTCGAAGATCATGTTCGGCGGGCATTCGGTGCATCTGGTGTGTCTGCCGGCCGAGGCCGACCTGATCAACGCCGAGGGGTTCCGCGTGCGCCTGCCGGTGAGGGGGCGCAAGGACCCGATCGAAATCGATTCGAACAAGCTTCCGGGCAAGGTGACGGCCGGAGGCGCGACCAACGTGAACCCTAAGAATTACGACCTGGTCGGGCTTGCCATGCAGGAACCGCAGTACCGCTCGCCCGGCGTGCGCGAATTGCTCGACGCGGTGGCGACCTCCAAGGTTCCCTGCATGTCGATCATGAACATGCCGCCGCTGCCCTACGTGAAGCGAATCCCCGGGCTCGATTACGAGGCGCTCAAGCCGGCCTATACTGATGCGAGCTTGTGGGACCATTTCGATCCCGCCCTGCTCACGCTGTGCAGCCCCGACCCGCAGGCCATCCGGCCGCCCGACGAAAAGGTCAACGTGCTGATGGTGACGCTGCCGACAAACTTCAAAGTCGCGAGGTTCGACGACGACAAATACACCTCCGTTCTGCGCGAGCTCGAGAAGGACATCGACGCGGTGCGCTACGATGCGCCCGAGGGCAAGATCGAGCTGCCGGTCAAGCTGCGCGTGCACGACTCGATCTTCGTGCCGCTCGCCAAGTGGTCGATGCTGCTCGCCGGCAACTACCGCTGCATCACCAAGGATGGTATGCGCACCGCCCAGGAAGCAGTGCACAGCAACCTCGAAAAGTCCCGCGCAGTCTACAATTTCGTGTTCGACCTGTGCGTCAAGCTCGGCGCCAAGCCCGGCGACCTCGTGCCGTTCGAGAAATATGCCGCCGCCGCGGAGAGCTTGACGCGTCCGGCCTCCGCCGCCCGCGCGCTGCAAAACGGCGCGCCCAATATCGAGCGCGCCGACAAGCTAGTGCAACTGATCGCCCGGCAGAAGGGCCTAAGCCTTCCGGCAATCGACGCCCAGGTGGCGCTGGTCGACGCGCGGCTGGAAGCCAACCGCAAGAAGGCGGCGGCTTAGAGCCATTTTCAAAAACTTTGAGCTGTCATATGCGGGTTTGTCCCGCGTATCCCGATTTGGAAGGCACGGTGCCTTATTATCGGGATGGCTGGGACGAGCCCGGCCATGACCGTTGGTGCACATCAACCCGCTCGACCGGTACCGCACGTTGCGTATGAACCTTCATCACATCTTGATAGCTAACCATTCGCAAATCCACAATTGGTTTACTTATCGGGCCCAGCTCGTTTCACTGATGGGAGGATTTGCTTTTCTGGCCGGTGTCGCACAATCCAACTTGGAAACCAGGCGGCGCCATCATGAGCGGGATCATCTCGAGAAGGTCCATTCTTCAGCCGAGACGCCGCTCCCCGCCTCTCCCTGAAAACCAGCCTTCTCGATCGCCCCCAAGTCATGATCGGCGCGGTGGATCCCGGCATCATTCTGTGAGACGATGGACTCGTTTTCGGGGCTCTCCAGGCTTTCGATCGTATCGGGCGTGATTTTTTCTAACGCGATGGGGCCTCGGGATTGATCAAAGACATCGAATTCAGGCGAAGCGTTGTCCAGCGCGTTGACATCGAAAGCATGGATAAAGTCCGAGAAAATCATGCGGATGCCATGGATCATCTGGGCGATGATCCGTTTTCATTCCCAGATATCATTCCTGATTAATTTGAGTGTCAATAACAACTTAGACCGCATTCTCATCTATTTATCGGGGGAACTCCTGTGCTCTCGCCAATCGGCCATACTCCCAAACACCCTGAACATCCCGGTGGATTTACCGAACAGTTCGACCTTGACGAATTTGCACCGAAGCCGGTAATTCTCCCGCAGATACTGGTTTAAAGAACCCCTTATAAAATTTGTGCTCCCATGAATTTGCAGGCAAGCGTCGATAACGCTGAAATATTATCTGGGACCACCATCGATGTCAAGACGAATGAACAGGACCTCCCCCAAAATATCATGCATCAAAACGTGTTGGCTGGGCGGGTTTCGGGCCTCATTTCGGAGAAACTGTCTAATCCCGTCGGCCAAAGCATAAAAACGGAAGTCGGGCATGCTGAAAACGCGCGTTGAGGCCCGCAGGACATGGCCTGCCGGTACGCGAAGCTTCGTCCGAAGGCCCAAGGGCACGGCGGCAAAAAGGCGGCTGCCGTCAGCTTGATGTTAGCGTGTGTGAGGTCATCCGGAGTTGACGCTCAGCGGACGAAATAGGAAGCGCAAGGGTCCGGACTTTTTTCAATCCACGAGCAACAAACGGTCTGACGGTTTTGGGATCATGCAAAAAACGAATTTATCGGGGATCATCATGGCCATCGACGATCACTTTTTTTAATTTCTTTACCGGGAACTCCGACCATCGTCGCATGTCCGGGAACATCCCGAATGATGACCGTTCCGGCCCCGATCGTGGCCCCTTCATGGACCGTAGTCTCCATCAGGAGCGTTGCGCCGGTCCCGATGACGCAACCGTTGTGCACGGTCGCCCTTCCTCCAATGGATACCCCCGGTCCGAGCAAGACATGATTCCCTATTTTCACATCGTGACTGACCACGCACCCATACCGGATCGTGACAAAATCTCCAATGGATACGTTCGCACCGACAACACAACCGTCCGGGATAATACAGCCGCGCCCGACTTCAACGTAGTTCACGTCGATGGAAGGATGGATGAGACTCGGAATGTGACAGTGATATGAATCCAGGACTTCGGCAACATGTCGGTTCCCGGCTCGAGTGCCATTGACATTGTTAAAAAAATAGGCCTCATCCAAGCCCGCGAGTTCCGGTAGCAATTCCCGTCCTCCGAGGATTGTGTATCCCATAGCCGTTTTCCCCCGGAGTTCCCGCGTATCATCCAGGAATCCCGATATGGTCCAGGATGGGGTTACCCGGTTTATCGCGTCGACGAGTTTGACAACATCCCCGTACGATGCTCCGTAGATATATAGCTTTTTCAATCCTCCGCCTTCGATCCATCGATCTGTTCTCTGATTAAATATTGTTTTGCATATGTCACTTCTTTGATGATCCTCGCCAGGTATTCGCCGACCACTCCGAGGACGATCATATTCAATCCGGAGAAGAACAGGAACAGGACCATAATCGAGGCCCATCCCGGGATCGTGATCAAGCCTAAAATCTTCCGTCCGATGATATAAAAACCAGCGATAACACTCATGATAAAAAAGACCGTTCCGCAGCTGGAAACGATTTTCAACGGAATCGTCGAAAAATTGACAAAAAGGTCCAAGACGATTTTTATGATCTTTTCGAATTTGTAATTCGACGATCCGTACGCCCGCTTGCAGTGGGCGAGCCTCTCATTGGCAATATTGTGGGTTGTCTGGAGAATGATTCCTCCGATCATCGGATTGGGGGATTTATTGAGAACAAGTTCCTTGACGACCCACTCCTTGATCATTCTAAAACTTCCGATATAGATCTCGGGTGGTTTATCGAAGATCCTACGGTAGGCACGATCGATGAAAAGACTTCCGAGATTTCGGAATATCGAGTGCTTTTTTTTCTCCGGGCGACCGATGACAACATCGGCTCCGCTCTCGATTAGCCGCTGATATAGTTTTGGAATATCTTCCGGCGGATGTTGCAGATCGTCATCGAGCGTGACGACAAATTCGCCGCGGCAATGATTAAAACCACACATCGTCGCGTTGTGTTGCCCGAAATTGCGCGATAATCGAATAACGACGATCCTCGTGTTTGTTCGTTTAATTTTTTTCAACACATCCCAGGATTGATCCCTCGAGGCATCGTCGACAAAGATGATCTCATGTTCGACGTTCATTTCCTTCTCAAAAACATCGACCAATCTTTTCGACAGTTCATTCAATGATCGTTCACTGTTGTAGACGGGGATGACGGCTGAAAAGAGCGGACGTTTTCGTAAATCTTCCGGTTGTATCCTGTTCACACGCCTGTCATTGTGTGCGTTTATCATCGGCCATTACCAGGACTGCTCCAGCAATCGATAAAATAAAGAAAAATGCCATAGAACGGGGAATGACGGGGCCAGACCGTGCAGGAGGCCCAGGCACCGGCCAATCTCATGGGTGCCTCCAGTCTATGTGCAGGAACGGGCTTGACAAAGGCAGAAATCCCTCTTCTCTCTCTCGGCATTTTACCCACTTTTGAGATCTCAATCAAGTGCCGATTACGCTGAAAACATTATCCCGGACCACAATCAATGTCAAGTAGAATGAAGATCAGGACTGCCATCAAAAAAGCAAGCATCGAAGAGCGTTGGCGGGGCAGGTGGTGGGTTTTGTAGCTCCAAGAGCTTCTTCTAAAGTTCCACTTTTTTTGCGATTCCATATGAAATCACATACATCTCGTAGCAAAAGAATAAGTCGGCAACGATCTCGACGGGGCTCGGGCCATCAGCGCGCGCATGGGCGTATGGGATACGGGCCGGGATGACCGCCCGAGGGTGGGGAGACGCTCTCAGCGTGGATGCGTCGCGCTCGGACGGCCGAACCGGCGACGGACCGAGCCGAGGAGCATGCGGACGTGACGGAGGCGGATGTTCTTGAACTTACCGAGGACGTAGCGGAAGTGGAAGCGCCTGATGTGATGCCAGAGGACGCGCGATTCGTGGCCGACGAGGACGGAGCCCATGAGGGCTTCTAAGTCGAGAGTCTTGAGCCCGTCCCCCGCGAGGGGTTTCGAGAAAGCCTCGAAGCGGCGTCTGATGCGTGCGGCGTCCTCCCCCTCAGCGCTATTGGGCGCGAGGTCGGCTCCGATCCGGACCGGCACCATCTCCCAGCCCGCGAGACCGGGCTTCCCGAACCGGCAGCGGAGGATCATCGTCTCGGCGCGCCGCGCGAGGGACTGTGTCATGACGACGTTCCCGGCCCGCGGATCGAAGACGAACTCGCCCAGGCTGTAGGCGATGAGACCGCGTCCGTAGGCTTCGATCCCCTGGCAGACGTGCGGGTGATGACCGAGGATCGCATCGACGCCAAGATCGATCCAACGGCGGAGAAGCGCCTGGTCGTTGAGCCGCGGATAGTCTGTGTACATGAGACCGAAGTGGAGCGAGACGAGCAGCACGTCCACCCGGCTTCTGAGGGCGCGGATGTCCTCCTCGACGATCTCCTGCCGCATCGGCGCCGCTCCGGGCTTGCCGGGGAGCGCCCAGTTGTTGGCGGACGAGGTGTAGGCGAGGAAACCGAACCGGAACCCCTTCCTCTCGACGATGACGGGCCTGCGGGCGCCCGCGAGATCCTCCCCCGCGCCGACCGCGAGCAGATCGTGCCCACGCAGGGCTCTGAGTGTCATGCGAAGCCCGTGGGACCCGTGGTCCATCACGTGGTTGTTGGCGAGGCAGAGGACGTGAAACCCCGCGCTTTTGAGCCGGCCGATCGATTCGACGGTCGCGATGAGCGTCCGGGGCACGATGGGGTTGTGCCCCGCGTCTTCCCGTTCCAGCACCGGGATCTCGAGGTTCCCGAACATGATGTCGGCCGCGGCTAAGTCCTTCGCAACACCCGAGAAGGGATAGCCGTCCTCCTGAACGCGGATGCGGTCGCGGATCCTCCCGACAAATCCGATGTCACCGACGGCCTGAACCGTGACGAGATCCGGCATCTCCTCCCTCGCCTTCAAGATAGGCCCCGTCCTGCCGGAACGCAAAAAAGTCCGGATTGAATGATCGGCTGTTTCGGACAGATCATTCTGTTTTTTTTGCGATTCCGGCTGCCCACTGGCTGCCCTCCATGACCATTCCATTCCATCCAAACCCGAACCCGAACGCCAGACAGAACAGCTTGAAATACGCCTCGACGACCGGGGAGCCGTCATGGGCCACGGTCAACTGCGGGAATATGACCAGCGTCAGGATGAAGCCTATCACCAACGACCCCAGGGTCGAATAGAAATAGCGCTTATTAAACCGCAGGGCTTGCCCCTCCCGCAGCTTTCGCAGCCAGGGGAGGAGCGTCCGGGCCAGGACGCCCAGGAAGACCCCGAAAAACTTCAGGATAAATTCAAGTGTCACGCTCTTTCCCTCCTTCCCGGCCAATGGCGAAATTAAGTTCGTGCTGAGGCAAACCTGATGGTACACTAACTCATCATCTCCAAACAAGGCCATATATCTCGGGGTTGACACGGCGGGTCCCACAAACGCCTATCTCGTCACCGGCAAATTGACGTTGGTTTGCCCGCACAAAATGGAAGAGACCCAATAAATGTGATAGTATTCTGTCACCATGTTCGAAGGGTATCCCGCTGGCCCGCTGTTCATCTCATTGTTCACCGGAATTGCCGCATTGATAATTCTCTATGCCTTTCATCTGAAAAAGCCTATCAAATTTACCTTGGAAAACCTTATTTACACCTTGATGGGGTGGCTGATCCTTTTAGGCCTGACAATACCCATGTTCAAGGGAATGTCATGGTTTGCTTCCCGGTTTATTGTAAATCTCACGTCTCGCAGGAGTTTTTTTATAACATCCATAAACACTCTTTTTGTCATTTTGATCGGCGTCCTATTTGTCCTCATTGCCAGAAGGTCCGTGTTAAAAGGAATGTCGACTAAAGCATTTGTTTTTTTTGCCATATTCGTAGGGCTTGGCCTTAAGCTCGCCTATGTTCTGCTTATGGATGTCAAGCTTGTCTCGGATTTTGAAAGCATGTGGAAGATCGTTACGGAAACAATCACATCTGGCTTGCCTGAAAAGATCAATCATGTGCACTGGCAAAGAGTCCTCCTGTTTTATGTCCCGCTCGCACGGTTATTTGGAAATTCACCGCTCGTCTACAAGATCGGCAATGTCGTTCTCCTGATGCTGAGTTCCCTTCTGAGTTTCTCTCTGGCACGGAGATGGTTTGGTGAAAACGCCGCCCGGGCAAGCCTGTTTCTGATTCTTTTTGTTCCTGAGACCTTCTTTAATTTATGTATCCCTACGCATGATATCCCTGGAGCCTTTCTCTTTCTATGCTCTCTCTGGATGCTTGATACCTTACTCCTGAGTGTTGATAAAAAATCATGGATGGCCGGCCTGATCGCAAGCCTTTTTCTTGGAATATTTTTGGAATTTCTGGAACTCCAGAGAAGCACGTCTCTCGTCTTCTGGTTGGCTGTCTTGATGTTTATCGCATATCGGGCATCTCAAACCCCGGGGATTTCGCTGAGGGATACGCCTGATAAAAGTTCTCATTTTTTGAACAAGCGCGCATATCTTATCCTTCTTTTTGTGGGCTTCTCGTTTCTTGCGTCGAAGGGAGTTTATGTCCTGCTGGAGTCCAACGGTCTGATCCCCAGCGATAAGATGAGATTCAAGGATTTTATATTTGATTTTTTAAGAAGCAGCGACAGTTGGGATACGGGTGAATATTCCTATCAATGGAAAAACTACAGTCCCTATCTTAAAAAAGGGAATACGTATAATTCTTCCATAGCGATCGACAAGATATTATCCGATACCTATTACAATTCATTTGATCGAATTTCGAACTCCTTCATGAGGGCAAAAAGACTTTACCAATTGGGATCGCAAGCCGACTTCTATTACAAAACCTCCATCCAGCTTCCATCATCCCGATTAAAGGGGAGAAAGATCTCGGACTTCCTGACCAATCACAATATGGTCTTTGTCTTGTTTTTTGAGATAGCCTTCATTCTTTCCTCTATTCTCATGCTGATCACGAACAGAATTAATCCCAGGGCATTCCCTTCCCTGCTGGCACTTTCTTTTCTTTCCGGAGCGCTGCTTATAATACGCGAATCCCAGCCGAGGTACATGTATCACATTTGGTTCATAGCCCCGATGCTCATGGCGGCACAGATCGGCGCCAAGCCCAGCCTTCAAACAAACCAAGGCCAAAAAAGGATCAAAGAGAACATTTTTATTCTCATAAAAGGCGCTCTGATCTTCCTGGCCATCGCCTGCTTTCTTTTCAGCGCGGTCCACGTTTTCGCCCATTTCAGTGAAAGAAGATATCTCGATATGGCAGAATGGACTCGGCCCCGCACCAACTATCGTATTGAAAATGCCAAAAAATATTTCAGGAAAATCCAGTCCAAATACGAGGGCCAGAGGCATCTCCGCCTGACCCTGGGACACGCCAGGGTCCCTGAAAAAGGAGACC
>CAZSMW010000411.1:0-3608 GCA_964607985.1 uncultured Eubacteriales bacterium | reverse complement strand
CGCGGGGGACGGGGTCGTGAACTTGAGATAGCCTTCTTGCTCGAGCCAGGCGTTGAGGTAGACCTCCTGTTCGATGCCGCAGAAACCATGGTCGGACAGGATGTAAAACCCTTCCTCGCTGCCGGTCATCTTGCGGAAGGAGGTGAAGATCTTCTCGATGATCCGGTCCACTTGCCGGTAATAATCCAGAAAGGCCGGATGATAGGTGTGGGTGGTGTCTTCATAGGCGTTCCAGAGGAAATGGTGGAGCCGGTCGGTCCCGGTGATGACGAACTCGAAATAGTCCCATTCCTCGTTCCAGAAGAAGTTAAGGGCCTTCTGGCGGCCGGCCATGGTCTTGGCAAGCTCCTGCCAGAGGAACTCAGGGCTCTCCCGGGACTTTAGGGTATCGATGTCGATCTGGTAGCCCATCTGCTCCAGAGCGGTCCGATAGGCGGGGGGATAAACGGCTTTGGCCATGTCGATGGCCACGAAACCGGAGATCAGGATGCCGTTGAGCTTCCGGGCGGGGTAGGTCGACGGCTGGTTGATGATGATGCTCTTCTTCCCCTTCTCACCGAGGACGTCCCAGAAGGTCCTGGTCCGGATGTCCAGGGAATTCGGGAAGCGGATCTCGTAGGAATCCGGCTTGAAATCGGTGAAGCCGAAGATGCCGTGAGCCCCTGAGTCCTTTCCGGTCATGAAGTTCGTCCAGGAGACTGCCGAGATCTCGGGGAGGCTGGCCTTCATCCGGTGGAGGTGTCCGGAATCGATGAGCCTGGCCGCTGTGGACATGACGCCCTTGCCGGCCAAGTCCAAGAGCATCGTGTAGGGCACTCCGTCCAGCCCGATGACACAGACGCGATTCTTCCTCTTGTTCTTAAAGATGGACATGAAGATCAATTATTATACCCCGATGCCGGCTATTGTCAATCGTATGCTGAGTTCGTTAAATTGACAAGGCCGGATGAGGTTGTTAAAGTGTTAGCTTCGAAAGACACTAGGAGCCTGAGCTTTAGAATGAACATCGACGGATTGTTGAGAGTCCTCGAATCCGGATACCGGGACAAGACCCCGAAGAGCCTCGAGATCTACCGCCGGGCGGAGAAGGTCATGGTCAAAGGGGGAAGCCATACGCTTCGCCTCTGGCAGCCTTATCCTTTCTTCATCGCCGGGGCGGCGGGGGCCGAAGTTTTGGACGCCGACGGGAACTCCTACATCGATTACTGGCAAGGCCATTACGCCAACATCCTCGGACACAATCCGGAGGTCATCCGTAAGGAGCTCATGGAGCAGATCGGAAAGGGAGCTCTCCAGACCGGTTTCGAAGCACAGCAGCAGATCGAGCTGGCCGAGACCCTTCTCCTCCAGCTCGGCCTAAAAGGATACAAGGTCCGCTTCACCACGAGCGGCACCCTGGCCACCATGTATTCGGTGATGCTGGCCAAGGCCCACACAGGCCGGGAATGCGTCCTCAAGGTCGGGGGCGGCTGGCACGGCGCTTCACCCTACCTCCTCAAAGGCGTGAAACACCACGCCGGAGTGGGATTCGCGTGCCGCGAATCGGCCGGCGTTTCTGAACAAACCCTAAAGAAGACCTTGATCACCCGCTTCGACGACGACGACGATCTCGCCCGGGTCCTCAAGAAAAGAGGGAAGGACATCGCCTGCTTCATCATGGAGCCGGTCATCGGCGTGGGCGGCTTGCTGCCGTCTTCGCAGGAATACCTGGAGCTGGCCCGCCGCCTGACGGAAGAGCACGGCGTCGTCCTCATCTTTGACGAGGTCATCTCCGGGTTCAGGTTTTGTCCGGCCGGGGTCCAGACCCTCTACGGGATCAGGCCCGACCTGGCGGTGTTCGGGAAGCTCATCGGGGGAGGGCACGCTGTTTCGGCTGTCGTCGGGAAGGATGAGATCATGGAGGAGTGCGAGGCGCCCGGCCCCGGGAAGATGAAGGTCCTCTTCGAGGGGGGAACGTTCTCCGCCCACTCGGAGTACATGACGGCCGGGCTCATCATGCTCAAGCATCTTATCGGGCGCGCGGAAGAAATTTATCCACGGCTCGGCCGGGCCGGAGAGATGCTGAGGCATGGGATCGAAACGGCATTTGCGGACGAAGGTATCGAAGCTCGTTGCACGGGTTACGGGAACGATGTGGTCAAACATAGCTCTCTCTTCTCTGTCAATTTTCCCCTGCGGAAGACGGATCTCAGGAGTCCCGAGGATATCTGGGACCCGGAGGTCTGCTCGGTCCGGCTCAGGGAGGAAGCCCTGAAACTCGCTCTCCTCGGCCGGGGTGTCCATGTTGTCCACGGAGGCGGAGCGGTGTCGACGGCCCATTCCGATGACGTCATCGGCCGCACCATCAACGCCTATCGGGAAGTCGCGAAGACGTTCAAGAAATACATGTGATCGTCACAGCCGCGAAGAGAAGACTCAAGCTGAAGCTTGAGACTACAAGAAAACACAAACGTAAGAAAACCCAAAGAGAAGACGCAACCTAAAGGTTGTAACTAAAGCGCGGGCGGGTTGTCGGAAGCGTAAACAATGAACATGTAGGTCCCGCTCAATATCTTGAAAGAAATGTCGCGGCCGGAATGACCGGTGCAGGAGACCCCCTCGACCGCGGTCATCGGACGACCGTCCTCCCAGACCGGGGTCCCGCCTTCGAGGACGCGGGCGTTTTTCCATAAAAGCGGCAGCCGGACCTCGGCGGAGACGCCGACGGGGACCGTCGCTTCGAGGGTGAATCGCTTCGCCTCGCTCGACCATCGGACGCGGACCTCGCCGCGGACGGTCATCACGGAGGCTTCCGCCGACGTCAAGCCTTTGAACGGCGTGGGCGCGATCCGGACCGCCTTCCAACCAGGCTCGATGAGGGCGATCCCGCCGATGTTCTTGTAGAACCAAGCGTCCACGCTCCCGAACATGATGTGGTTATGGGAATTCATCCCGGGCCCGCCCAGGTTTTCCCATCGCTCCCAAAGCGTCGTCGCCCCTTCGCGGACCATGTATCCCCACCCCGGATAGCTTTCGCGGGTCGCGATCTTGTAGGCGTCGTCCGCGCGCCCGTTCTCTGCCAGGACATCCAGGAGGTAACGGGTGCCTAGGATTCCCGTGTCGACATGATGATCCGTGTATTTCACGACGCTCCGGAGCAGGGCCTCGAAGACGGCCGTTTTTTTCTCCGGAGGCGCCATGTCCAGGTAGAGGGGCAGGACGTTGGACGTCTGGTTCGGGTACGTGTCCACTTTGGAGACGCGGATGGAGGCGTATTGGTCCTCTTCGAGGAACGCCCGGTTGAAGGCCCCTCGGATGTCACCTGCAAGGGTCCGCAGCGCTTTCTCGTCATCTTTGCGACCGAGAATACCGGCCATCTCCGCTACGAGGCCCACGTCATGGTAATAATACCAGGTGGACGTCAGTTCGATCGGCGTCTTTTTTGGGACGATGCTTCCCGGCGGGCACCAGTCGCCGTATTTCCCGAGTTTGCGGATGATGTGGTCCTCGGCGTTCCTGCCCAGGAACTCGACGTAACGCTTGAGGGGGAGGTAATGTCTTTCGATGACGCGGGTGTCGCCGTAATACCGGTACATCAGCCAGACTAGGATCGCATAAGCGGAACTCCA
>CAZSMW010000410.1:0-5008 GCA_964607985.1 uncultured Eubacteriales bacterium | reverse complement strand
CCAAACCCATGAACGAATGGACCGAGCGGTCCTCGACCCGCGAGGTCCTGAGCGGCCCGTAGCCTTTGACCCGGCCGAATAGGAAGCGTGAGCCCGCCTTGTGGCAGTCCATGCAGCCATTCGTGCCGAGGGCCATCCGGGCCGGCCTCACCTCGTGGGCCATGGGCCAGGCGACGGGGGCGGCGGCATCATCGCTCCGCGCTTCGAGTTTTCCTTTCTTGTCGAGATAGAACACTTTGCCGCTCGAGATATAAACATGGTCCTTCCCCAGCGTCTGAAGCACCATCCCGACCTGCTCCTCGGTCAGGGTCTGGTCCGTGCCGGTCAAGGTCAAGACCGCCCGCCGGGCGAAATCGGAAAAAAGCGGTTCGTTCTTCCCGTCTTTGAGCCAGGCGAGTTTCGGATTCTCCGATGGGGTCGGATTCTCTTTTTTCTCCAGGTAACCGTTCGTGATCCGGTAAAGGGCCTTTTTGAAAAGAAGGACGGGATCGCCCGGCGCTCCCGGTATCGCGCCGAGGGCCAGGAGCACCCGCTGGACCTGCGCTTCCGCGTCCGGATTCGGCTCCCCGGCATCAGGATCGAACTCCGGCAGCAAGGACAGGACCTTGCCTTCTTTCCGGACCGCCCAAAGGAGGTCGTCCGCCGGCGCCTCACCCAGGTAAGCCGAAACGTCCAGAACTCCGTCCAGGTTCAAATCATAAATCCTCCCGGCCATGACCAGGACCGGTGTCCCCCCAAGGTCCGGAATATTGAACAGCGCTATGAGGACGCGGGCGACGCTCTCCGCCGCGTTCAGGGTGTCGCCGGCCGCGGTTAGGACCCGGTCGGGCGTAAGGGGAACGAACTTGCCATCTTTCGCTTCCGCCCAATAGGAAGGCCACATCAAGCGGTGGGGGGCAAGTTTCTTGTTTGCATCCCGGATATAGACAGGCTCGACGATGGCCGGCATGTCCGTAGCCCAGCGGGCGACCCCGAAGATCCCCAGCCGGTTGGCTCGGGACGTACGAACCCGGGTAGGCTCCTTTGCGGGCAGAGGCCCGGAATGACAGACCGTGCAGCTCAGCCTCTCGAAATGGATCCTCGGAAATCCGTTATGCTTCGGGAACGGAGCGCCCAGCCTCCCTGAGAACCCTTTCCCGCCTTTCTCCGCCTCCTTTCCGAGGTGGCAGCCGGCGCAGGTGAAAGCTTCGTTCGCGGGCTCATCGTTGTCCTTGAATTCTCCCTCATAACCCCGGACCATGTCGTGCCCGATGCCGTTCCTGTGACAGCTCACGCATTCGAGACCGGAGGCCGTGTGGACGTCCCCGTCGAATTCATGTTTCGGAGCGCCGACGGGTGCGATGGAGTGACAAGTCAGGCAGCGGCTGTCTTCGGGCTTGTAGGCGATGTCGAGGAAAGCTTTGTGCTTGCTGTCGAAAAGGGCCGGGTCGTAGCGCACCGACGGCGTGACCGCCCATTCCTTATCATCGGGGTCGGGGCCGTCGAAGAGGTCCCAGGTCGCGGCGAGTCGCGAGGCCATCCCACCGACCTCGCCCAGTCCGGCTGCAGCCGCGGCCGCCCAGCGGAAATTCTGCCTCATCACCTGCCTCGCCCATTCGCTGGGGTCCTGGAGGCGCGAAGCGTTGTGGCATCCCATGCAGTTGATCTCAAGCTTGCCGGAAACGTTCCAGCGGGACTCGGGGGTGATGTCCTTGTCGGCGGGCTCGGCGACCCCGCCGCCCGTCAAGTGTCTCCCGAAGAGAACCGTGAAGTCCCAATCCGTGAGCCCAACGTCCCGAGGGTTCCACATGCCCTTCCACTTCCGGTACGAAAGCGGCAGCATGGTCCCGGTTTTCTCGTCCGCCCAAACCCAGGGCTCCCCGGGGCGCCCCGCCGGCCTGCCGGCATCCGTCGCATTGAAGTGGAGCCCCTGGCGGACCTGGTCGTAGACATGACAGGGAGCACAGGTGGTCCTGGCCGAGAAAGGCAATGGATAGGATTCCGTCGGGATGATCTCCTGGTTGAGCTCGTCCTTAAGCGGGATCCTGTGGACAGGCGTAACGCGGCTCCCGTCCCAATTGAGGTGCTGGTCGTCGGCGGATAAGTCTGTCGCCGGCATGCCGACGGAGATCGCCACCGCTAAGAAAAACTCAATTATCTGATACCCGGTGATAATCTTGTTATGAGCTCCGGTCATAGTCTTACGCTTTGAACTGTTCCGGCCGAAACCTGATCAGGCTCCGGTTCTTCACGGCTTCGTTGACCTTAAGGACGGCCACAGCGCTTTCGTAGGCGACCTCGGCCGGGCAACTGAGCGGCGTCCCGCTCCTCATGGCGCTGAAGAAGTTCTCGAGGTGCGGTTGGTGGGCAGGCTTGGCCAGCTCAACGGGAAGCGGCCAGCGGCCCGTCTCGGCCGTCACCCGCACGTCCAGGAAGATGTTGCGGGTCTCGAGCTTCTGGATGGGGGCGGCCTCGGTGAGGAGGAGTCCGTCCTTGACCAGAGAATCCCACTCCGGAGCGTGGGCCTCCCGCAAAGCCCAGTTGCCGCGCTGGGGGACCTCGGAGATGACCAGCGACCCGTCGTCGCCCATGAACGTTTCGTAGAAGCCGCCGTGAGCGGTCGTGGTCTGGACCTGGTAGAAAGCGCGTGCCACGCCCTCCTTCGTCTCGAACTCGTAGATGGCCATGACGTTGTCGAACCACTCCCGGTTCCTGTAATAGTCGACTCCGCCGCTTGCGACGACAGAGGCCGGGTTGACGCCGAAGACCCAGCTGAAGAGATCGATCTGGTGCGAGCCCAGGTCGACGATCGGTCCGCCGCCGAACTTCCTGTACCAGCGCCAGTTGCGGAACTCGACCATGGAGTCATAGCCGTACTTTTGGAGCACGGCTTGGTCCATGACATATTTCTTAGGCCAGCCGAGCATGTCGGCTTTGGACCGGTTCCACTGGGCGTAGGCCAGGTTGATCCGTCCGAGGAGCCGCTTTTCGCGCATGAGGCGGTCGATGGCATGAATGTATCGGGGGTTCGAGCGCCGCTGGTGCCCGATCTGAAGGAGCTTTTTCGTCCGCCGGGCGGTCTCGACCATGGACCTGGCCTTTTCGAGCGAATTCGACATTTCCTTCTCACAATAGACATGGAGGCCGGCTTCCAAGCAGGCGTTGGAATGTTCGGCATGCATCCAGTCCGGGGTCGAGACGATCGCCGCGTCGAGCCCCGGCGCTTTGGCCAGCATGTCCCGGTAGTCTTCATAGACGACCGGATTCTGCCCGTATTTCCGGAGATAGCCCGAAGCGTACTGCCGGCTGTATTCCCAGATTTCACATAAAGCGGCGATCCGGATGCCGGGGATCCGGAGGCAGGACTCGAGGAGGACCCGCCCCTGCTCGCCCGTCCCGATAACACCAATCCGAACCTCATCGGCGGACTTCAACTCGGCCGCTCCCGGCTTTTGTCCGGCTGCCTGGCCGGCGAGAACCATGCCCACTCCGGCCGCGGCCGAAGACCTGATAAAGTCTCGGCGGCTGATCGGCATCCGGGCGTTGGCGTCGTTTGGATCATTCATGTTTGCCCCTTATTTCTTCAAGCCCTTGTCAAACGCGACCGTCGAGGGGGCGAAATTCATCGACCGGACGAATTCAAGGGACTCCTTCGCCCCGAACTCCCGGTCCATCCCATTGTCCTCCCACTCGACCGAGAGCGGCCCGCCGTATCCGATAGCATTAAGCTCACGGACGATGGCGTCGAAATCAACGTCGCCATGGCCGAGGGAACGGAAGTTCCAGCCCCGCCTCAGGTCTCCGAACGGCAGATGCGAGCCGAGGATCCCGGCCCTCCCGTCCAAAGTCACGGCAACGTCCTTCATGTGGACGTGGTAAATGCGGTCGGGGAACTCGCGGATAAAAAGGTGCGGTTCGAGCCCCTGCCAAAGGAGGTGGCTGGGGTCGAAGTTGAAGCCCAGGGCCGCCCGGCACTCGAACGACTCCAAGAGGCGCTTCGCCGTGTAGATGTCGAAGGCGATCTCGGTCGGATGGACCTCGAGGGCGAATTTCACCCCTTGTTCATCAAAAACATCCAGGATGGGCGTCCAGAGCTTCTTGATGGCTTCGAAGCCTTCCTTGACCATCTCCTCGGTGGTCGGCGGGAAGGAATAGAGGAACTTCCAGATGGGCGAGCCCATGAAGCCGTTCACGACGTAGCAGCCCATGGCCCGGGCGGCTCGGGCCGAGACCTTCATCTCCTCGACCGCCCAGGCGCGGATCCTCTTGGCATCGCCCTTGACCGCGTCCGGCGCAAAACCGTCCAGCCGCTTGTCGTAGACGTCGCCGACGCACTGACCGGCCAGGTGGGCGCCCAGGGCCCAGCATTTGAGGTTGTATTTCTTGAGGACTTGGAGCTTCTTTGCGGCGTAGGTCCGGTCGGACACGGCCTTCCGGACATCCATGTGGTCGCCCCAGCAGGCGATCTCCAGACCGTCGTAGCCCCACGCGCTCGCTTTTCTACAGACCTCCTCGAACGGAAGATCAGCCCATTGTCCCGTGAACAGCGTCACCGGCTTTGCCATTTGTCACTCCTTAAAATTCGACCCAGACCGCACCCTTGGCGGAGCTTTCGACGCATTTCTCGATGAACCTCACGCCCCGCACCCCGTCCTCGAGGCCCGGGAAATCCAGATCATCGACCGTTAGCGGCTCGCCGCCCAGCTTCTTGCCGAGCGCTGTAAGGAACGTCGAGTAGAGGTTCGCGAAGCACTCGAAATAGCCCTCCGGATGGCCGGAGGGAAGGCGCGAAAGGGACTGGGCTCGTGGATACATTTTGTCCCGGCCGCGGGAGAGGATCTCGGTGGGCTTGTCGATATAGGAGGCCCTAGCGTGGTTTGGGTCCTCTTCGGCCCATTCGAGGGAACCTTTCTCGCCGTAGATCCTGACCCGAAAGCCGTTATCGTGGCCGACCGCGATCTGCGAGCTCCAATAAAGCCCCTTGGCGCCGCCCTTGTAGTTGATCATGATGGAGGCGTTGTCGTCGAGG
>CAZSMW010000409.1:0-7670 GCA_964607985.1 uncultured Eubacteriales bacterium | reverse complement strand
GTCAGATCGAGTTTCATCCTTGAGCTCCAGTCGGATTCATTATAGCAGAAGAACACATATGCTTTTCAAGCTCGATTTCGCATTTTTCGGTGTCATTGACATCGCCGAGCGGCCGGAAGTATATTACCGGCGTGGTTAAGTTGGGAACTTCATCGGTCGGAGCAGGAATTTGTCGAATTCGTCGCGTACCGGGAAAAGCAAATTTTTCTGCTTCAAGGAGGCCAAGGAAGGTTCGCTGGTGCTGACCGTTCCGGTCGGCGCCACCTCAGTCCGCCTGGCCAAGCGATAAGGCGCTTCAGGATCTGCATGTATCCCCGTTAAGCAAAGACAAGTTGCGTCACGTGGCCCGATCCGGTAAGCTAAATACATGAACGAAAAAGTGAAAACGATCGGGAATCGCCATCCGATCGCTCCTCATGATGCTGCGGCCTCGCACCGCAGGGCGCTTGTATTGATGCGTCAGATGGAAAAACTCAACCCGAACCCAAAACCCCGGGGATTTGTCTTCAAAGCGCGCACGTGGAGCGACTATGAAACGTGGCGTGCCAATCAGAAAAACCCCCGTCTCTGGTGAGCGATGTCAGAACAAACGCAAGACCCCCTATTGCTTGTCTGCTCCTTGCTAAACAAACATGAAGTTTGTTATTTAGTGGTCGGGGGGCACGCCTGTATTCTACATGGTTTGGTGCGCACGACCGAAGATGTGGACATCCTGATCCAGGACGATGAGGAGAATTTCCGAAGGGTGATCGCCGGTCTTTCGGAAATGTCGGATGGCGCAGCCCGGGAATTGACGGTCGATGACCTGCGCAACAATGTCGTGGTCAAGGTAGCCGATGAGGTTGAGGTGGATATCAGCAAATCGGCGTGGACGGTTTCCTATTCGGACGCCATCGCCGACGCGGAATCGGTAATGATTGACGGCGTTCGGATTCCGTTCATCAGCCTCACGCAGTTGATTCGAAGCAAGGAGACGTATCGCGAAGAGGACCGCGGCGATTTGATTCGGTTGCGCAGATTACGGGATGGCCATTGACCGCGTGCTATGTCGGCGGTCATCCACGACAGGAGGATGCCCGTATTGATGCAGGGCGAGCCCTTGTTGTGGTTCAAACACTGGTTTTTAGCGGCCTATGAGGGATCGTCCCGGCCCGTCTGGACCGTGACCGTGCCCTGCCGCTGATGCGCAGTCCGTTTGGCTGGCCTCCTCTAAAAGGAGGATATCCATGAGGCCAAAAGCAAAATCGGGCTTGTAAAATAATTAGCAATATGCTAATGTTGTGGTGTGCACAAAATCGTTTTCACCAAACAGGCTGCGAAGTCACTCCAGGGAATCCCCCGGAATACCACTGATTTGATTCGCGAGAAATTGGCGCAGCTTGCCGCCGACCCTTTTGCCAAACATCTCAATGTCACCAAACTACAGAATCGCCCAGGATACCGATTGAGAGTTGGCGACTGGCGGGTGATCTACGAGGCGCAAAAGAGCAATTGGTGATCATGGTGCTGAAAATTGCCCAACGTGGAGAAGTGTACCGATGAGTATTCAAATTATCGAGCGCAATGGTAAACCTGAATGGGCTGTTGTCCCTTACGATGCTTACATGCAACTGGTTGAGCAGGCTGAGACTTTGCAGGACATCCGCGATTACGATTCTGCAAAAGCCGCCTTGGAACGCGGGGAGGAAGAACTCATCCCCAGCGAAGTGGTATATGCGCTTCTCGATGGTCAGAAGCCGATCAAGGTTTGGCGGGAGTATCGCAGCTTGACACAACGACAGTTAGCCGAGGCCGCTGGAATAAGCATTCCATATTTATCCCAACTGGAAACAGGGAAACGGAAAGGCTCAACAAAAGTATTGACACTCATCGCAAAAACGTTGAGGTTGTCCCTGGATGCTGTCGTGGCTTCTTAGGCTGGATCTTGTCGCCCTCCTTCCACACGAGTCCCGAGATGCTTCTGTCGAGGTCGCCCTTCTTCACGGACTCTACCAGGGAGATCATCGATGTTTCGCCCTGACCCGCGATGCCATAGTCAGCGCCCATATACCGAAGCATCGGTTTAGGCAATGTCGAGAACGCCGTTCCACCAAGCACCGAGACGACGCCTTCGTTCTTCGCAACGGAGACAAGCTCCCGAACGGGCGGCAAGAAGCTCTCCGTTTTGGTCCTGGAATAGGCGTCCATGTTCCTGATGGAGAACCCCACGACGGCAGGTTTGTAGCTCGCGATCATCTTTCGCAGTTCATCGGGAGGATTCCTGGGGAACATGCCGTCGAAGAATGCGACTATGAATCTCCCCGCTTGACCACGTTGTTCCCGAGGTCCAGCCCTTCGAGGGCCCACGGCACGACTTCGTTTTCAACGGCGGTTTTCCATTGGGCCGAACGGCAATACCATTGATAGAAGATGTTCATTATGCCGAGAGCATACCACCGGCGGAGTCCGGTTTCCAGCATCGAAAAGTCGAGGCGTTGACTCCGTCGCGCATTGTTGCTAATCTTAGAATAATCCGTATTTGAAAAGGATCGCTCGGACATGAAGTGCCCGACTTGCCAATTCGAAAATCCCTCCGACTCCAAGTTCTGCAAGGAGTGCGGCACGAGAATAGGCGCCGCCCCCCAGGCCCAGTTCACCCAAACCCTGGAGATGCGCAAAGAGGAAATGACCACCGGCTTCACCTTTGCCGGCCGCTACCAGATCATCGAGGAGCTCGGCGGCGGGGGCATGGGCAACGTCTACAGGGCCGTCGATAAAAAGCTGAACGAGGAAGTCGCCCTCAAGCTGATCAGGCCGGAAATCGCCGTCGACAAGGCCACGCTGGAACGTTTCCATAACGAGCTGAAGCTGGCCCGCAAAATCAGCCACAGGCATGTCGGCCGGATGTATGAGTTCATGGAGGACAACGGCCGCCATTACATCACCATGGAATACGTGGCCGGCCAGGATTTGAGGGCCCTGACCCGGCAGACCGGCCGGCTGACGGTCGGGAAGGCGGTTTCGATCGCCGGGCAGATCTGCGAAGGCCTGGCCGAAGCCCATCGCCTCGGGGTCATTCATCGCGACCTGAAGCCGTCCAACATCATCATCGACAAGCAGGGCAACGCGCGGATCATGGATTTCGGAATCGCCCGGTCGATCCACACCAAGAGCCAAACGAGTGAGGGTGTGATCATCGGAACGCCGGAGTACATGAGTCCCGAGCAGGTTGAGGGGAAAGAGGTCGACCAGAGGTCGGATCTCTACTCCCTGGGCATCATCCTCTTCGAGATGGTGACTGGACGCGTGCCGTTCGAGGGGGACACCCCGTTTACGATCGGGATCAAACAAAAGAGCGAAAAGCCGCAAAACCCGAAAACCCTCAACCCCCAGATACCCGATGATCTCGGCCGTTTGATTCTGAAGGGCCTGGAAAAGAACAGGGAAAACCGGTATCCGTCGGCCGAAGCCCTTCGAGCGGAGCTCCTGAAAATCGAAAAAGCCCTCCCGGCCACGGATAGCTCCACCGTTCATAAGAGACCCTCGACCTCGAGGACCATCACCGTCAATTTTCAAATCAAGAAACTCGTCATCCCCGCCCTGGGGCTCGTCGCCCTTTTCCTGGCGGGATGGGCCCTCCTCCGGCTCCTGCCGAAGAAGCCCGCCGCGGCGGCTCCGCCCGGGAAACCGTCGCTGGCCGTTCTCTACTTCGAGAATATTTCAGGGGACCAGAACCTCGACGCCTGGAAAACCGGGCTCACGGAATTGCTGATCACGAAGCTCGGCCAGTCGCGATTCATTCAGGTTCTGGACGGCAATACGATCTACAGCCTCTTGAGGCGCCTGAATCTCGATGACGCCAAGAAATATACCAAGGAGGACCTCGCGAGGGTCGCCGGGGCCGGCGGAGCGAACTACACGTTGAGCGGCAGTCTCATGAAGGCGGGGCAGAATATCGTCATTTCCATGTCGCTTCAAAGGGCGAGCACTGGGGAGGTCATCAGCCCGATCAGCCTGGAGTGTTCCAGCGAAGAGCAGATCCTTTCCGGGGTGGATGACGTCGCCGGGAGGATCAAGGCCGATTTGCACTTGTCCTCCGAGCAGATTGCCATCGACATCGACAAGAAAGCGGACCAGATCACCACGCGGTCGGCCGAAGCCTTCAAATATTACAGCGAGGGACGCAAGCTCCATGTCCTGGAGGAATACCAGAAGAGTATCGATCTCATGAAAAAAGCCGTGGCGCTCGACCCCGAGTTCGCCATGGCCTACAGGTCGATGGGATCGGCCTATGGGAACCTCAGACAGTCCCTCGATCAACGGGCAAACTACCAGAAAGCGTTCGATTTCAAGGACCGGGTGTCGGACCGGGAAAAATACGTCATCGAGGGGGATTATTTCCGTCTCGGGGAAAAAACTTACGGGAAAGCCATCGAATCCTACCAGAAGCTTCTGGCACTTTACCCCGAGGATTACATCGCCAACACCAACCTGGGGGTTCTCTATACCAGCCTGGAGGAGTGGGACAAGGCGATCGAGCGGTATCAGCTCCTGTTGAAGGGAAACCACCCCATCGTATACGGCAACCTTGTCGAATGCCTGCAGGCCAAGGGGGATTTGAAAAAGGCACGGCAAATCTTGCAGGATTATCTCGGCCGCGTGGCTGATACTCCTCCCGTCCGTAGCCGGCTTGCCCAAGTCTATGCCCTGGAAGGCCGTACCGACCTGGCTCTCGAGGAAATTAACCGGGCATTCGTTCCGGATTCCCGCGATATCAACGTCATTTTCGGCAGGATCGAGATCCTTTTTCTCAGGGATGATCTGGCCGCGGCGGAAGGGGCTCTCCAAAAGATGTTGCAGAACGATAATCCGACCGCGGTCCTCATGGGGATCGGGGGACTGGGCAGGCTTTACGCTTACCAGGGACGGATCGGAAAAGTTATGGAGCAATTAAGGCGGGGGCTCGACCTGGCCCGGAAGTCCGGCGAAAAAGAAGCGATCGTTTCTAACCTTCTCCCGTATGCCTATATCGACGCAAAAAAGGGGAATTTCCAGGAGGCCATCCGGCTGCTGGAGGAAGCGAGGCGGCTGGCGGTCGAAGCCGAGAACCCGGGGATGGAGCGGATTGTCTTGTCCGCCCTCGGTCTCGCTCAAATCGGTGTGAAATCGATCGACCGGGCGGAGCGGACCGCTACGGAGCTCATGTCTCTCTGCGAAGAAGCGGCCAACCGGAATGAAATCCGTTACTATCTCAGCCTTCAAGGCGCGATCGAGACCGAGCGAAAGAACTATGCCGCGGCGATCGAGCACCTCCAGAGAGCCGTATCCTTGGCCCCCACGCCGCTGGCCTCTTCTTGGAACCTGGATGACATCGCCGCCTTGGGCGAGGCATATCTCCGGTCGGGCGACAAGGAAAAAGCCCTGGAACAATACCAGAAGATCGTTTCCAGCCCCCTGGCGAAATTGAGCAACCCATATATCTACGCCACCGGTTTCTACGAGGCCGGCAGGATTTGCCAGGACTTGGGATTGGGGGACAGGGCGAGGGAGAATTACCAGAAATTCATCGAGCTCTGGAAAAACGCCGACCCGGACCGTCCCGAGCTCCGCGATGCCCGGGCGAGGCTGGCCGGGCTGAAGAACAACTGATCTGTGGAGTGGCCCCATGCCGTTAATCAAGCGCAGCGACGGGATTTACCTGAGAAAGCTTCCGGGGTTTCGCAAGATGTTCCCTTTCCTGATGCGGACGCGGACGGAATCGGTGATTCTCTATTCCCAGCGCGTCAGGCTCCGGAACACGCTGGCCTGGCTTGAAAAGGCCAACGCCGGTCGGGAGAAAAAGCTTTCGATCTTCAACGTCGTCCTGGCCGCCAGCGTTCGGACGCTGGCCCTGAGGCCCGACGCCAACCGATTCGTCGCCGGGCGCCGGATCTACCAGCGACGGACGATCGACTTAGGGTTCATCGTCAAGCGCGAGCTGAACGAGAAGGCGGCCGAAACCAACGTTAAGATCACTTTCGATTCTCTGTCCACGATCGCCGACGTCGCCGCCCGGGTTTCCGAAGCCGTCAAATCGACCCAAAAGAACGGGACTTCTTCGGACGAAAAGATGACCGACTTCGTGACCTCCTTGCCGCGTTTTGTCACCCGTTTTGCCGTGTGGGGCATAAGAACCTTGGACTATTTCAACCTGCTTCCCTCGTCATTCATCAAGGGAGACTCCCTGTACGTCAGCGCCTACATGGCCAACCTGGGAAGCATCGGCCTCGACGCGGTTTTCCATCACATGTTCGAATGGGGGAACGCCGCCTTCTTCATCGTCGTCGGGAAACGCAAGAAGGAGCCCGTCGTCAACGAGATCGGGGTGATCGAGGTCCAGGAGGTCCTGGACATGAACATCAGCCTCGACGAACGCATCACCGACGGCGTTAACTACTCAACGACGATCGCCCTGCTGACCGATCTCATCGAAAACCCCGCCAATCTCGAAGTCCCGCCCAAGAATCTTCCGGATCCCCTGGAGTATGCCTAGGCGAACGCCCACGACCCGCGGAAGCGAAGGCAAACCCCTGGGGGCCGGGGGAAGTAGTTTTGAGCTGATCGACGCGGGCGCGTTGTTCCGCGAAATCGCGCTCCGGAAGGGCGATGCCTTTCTCGATTTAGCTTGCGGACGGGGCTTTTACGCTCTTGCCGCGGCGGAACTCGTCGGGAATTCCGGAAAATTATACGCCCTGGATCTTTGGCGGGAGGGGATCGATTCCCTTGTCCGGGAGACCGCCGCCCGGGATATCGGCAATCTCACGGCTTGGATCCGAGACATTCGGGATGGAATCCCCCTTCCCGACCGGACCATCGATGTTTGCCTGGTCGCCACGGTTCTTCACGACTTCTTAGGGATCGGGGCGGACGCCGTCGCCATTAAGGAAATAGCCAGGGTCCTCAAACCGGAAGGGCTTCTGGCCGTCGTCCCACCCACCGAAATCCGTTTCCGGCTGAAGGCGCCGTCCCACGCCCGCCTGCGATTCAACTACGGCATCCGGCACGACAAGGTATGCTTTTCACATGCACCTCGATTTTCTGGTGACCGAAGGCGGGACGGACGAGGCGGGCGTCTTCCATAAGATCCCGCGGATCGACGACTCGCGGATCACCGAGATCTTTATCGGCGAGGTCCTGGCGATACTTGTCCACAAGGAGCTACTGAGCCCGGAATGGGTCGAACGCATTCTCTCCTGGCCACACCCAGGCTTCAATGTCCACAGCCACATGTTTATCGCCCGGGTGACTTCTCATATTCCCGACAAGGGTCAAGTGATGGTTCGTTACTTCGGCCTTAAAAGCAAATTCCAATTCATTTAGTGTGGATCGGGGGCTTGGACGGGAGTCTTCACTCCGAAAGCGTTTTCTTGAGCGCGTCCTTGAGATGCGGGATGACCTGAAAGAGGTCGCCGACGATGCCGTAATCCGCGACCTTGAAGATGGGCGCTTCGCGGTCCTTGTTCACGGCCACGATGAGCTTCGACGAGGAGATCCCCGCCAGGTGCTGGATGGCCCCCGAGATACCGAAGGCCAGGTAAAGGTTCGGCGAGACGGTCTTGCCGGTCTGGCCGACCTGGTGCTGATGGCCGATCCAGCCCGAGTCGACGGCCGAGCGCGAGGCGCCGACGGCCGACTTGGGGATGACGGCCGAT
>CAZSMW010000408.1:0-7584 GCA_964607985.1 uncultured Eubacteriales bacterium | reverse complement strand
CTTCCGTGCGCGCCCGATTCAGCCCGTCGGCTACTATGACCGGGGTCTGACCTGGCCGCAGTGGCTCGTCGACGATCAGCGTGAGGCATCAGGCCGCCCCGATGTCGTCGTGTTCGTCTCCGAGGTGCTGACGACGCGCATAAAGATCAGTGGACAGCCGATCGCCAATCTGATCGCATCCACGAGCGGCACGGACTCAGACTGGGTGGTCAAGCTCATCGATGTGTATCCCGACGAAGTCGCCGATCAGCCGGCGATGGGCGGATATCAGTTGATGGTGTCGGCCGATATCTTCCGGGGCCGTTATCGCGAGAGCTTCGAGACGCCGAAGGCGATCACGCCGGACGCGGCGCTGAAGTACACGTTCGCGCTGCCGACGGCGAACCACGTCTTTCTGCCGGGCCACCGCATCATGGTCCAGGTTCAGTCGAGCTGGTTCCCGCTCTACGATCGCAATCCCCAGACCTTCGTCCCCAATGTCTTCTGGGCGAAGCCGGGGGATTATCGCAAAGCCGTGCAGCGGATCTACCATGCGCCCGGCCGGGCGAGCTTCATCGAACTGCCGCTCGTCAGGACGCCCTAGGGAAAGTCTATCGTCTTCAAGCCGGTGCAAGATGGTTTTTTGCCCCAACATACTCTTCCTCCACCGTTATTGCGGCGATTGACATGATCGCCCGTCCGGCGATACAGTATTGGTATGGTTAGGAGGGGAGATTCAGCGCCAAGGGCGGGAATTCAGCTCGCTCGAAAAAAGTTTAAGGGGGCAAGAATGAAATTTCTGATCCTCATATCATGTATAATAGCTCTAACCTTCACGGCAGGATGCCCTTCAGAAAATCAGGTACCAACTCCCATAACATCTACGTACCGAATGGCTGCAGAATGGGAGCCGGTTATCGGGTCGATTATCGCCTGGCCGCTTATTATTCCGAAGCCGCTGGTCATCGAATTGGCAAAGGGGAAAATGCTTCTTTATGTGATGGTTTCTGACGAGATTAACCGATATGAGGCGGAGAACACATTCAAAGAATGGGGCCTGAACATGGACAACGTTCATTTTGTCGTTACACGGCTGGGCCTTGCCTGGGGCTGGCCGCGTGACTGGGGTCCATTTGCGGTATATTCCGACAGCGGAGCCTACAGCCTTGCCGATCCCCAGTTTGTCACATATCCTCTTGCAGGGCCGGATTGTGATGGGAAGATGCGTCTGGATTTATACCCAAAAGAGAGGTACATTGGGGATGATCTGGCTTCATCTTCCCTGGCCGATTCACTGGGTTTTGATATTTTCCCATTAGCTGCCGCTGTAACAGGCGGGAATTTTCTGGTTGACGGCCGTGGGACCGCCTTTTCGACATGTGTCATCCAGATGGAAAACCGATCCCTTGGCCTATCGGACGAGGACTTTTTCAAACTTATTAAAGAAAAGCTGGGCATAAATAAACACGTCATTCTTCCTAATTATGAAAGGATCGGCATTCAGCATATCGATTGCGCTATCAAACCTCTTGACGAGGAAACTATTCTGGTTGTGCGTGTGCCACAAGACCATCATGAATACAACATCATTGAAGAAATAGCGCAAAAGCTCCAAAGCCTGACCAATGCAGATGGGCGTCCTTATAAGATCATTAGAATTAATACCGGACCCTACAAAAACGAAGCTCTGGCAGCCTACACAAACTCTTTGATCCTGAATAAGAAAGTGTTCGTGCCTTTATTCGGAATTCCGGAGGATAAACAGGCACTCAAAACATGGCAAGATGCTATGCCGGGCTACGAGGTCATTGGATTTGAGAATAATATCCCTGTTCCGGTGATGGGCTACACAGGATGGCAGTCCTTCGATGGGCTGCACTGCCGTGTCCGAGCCATATGGGATCCGGGAATGCTCCGAATGGCCCACCGCCGAATGGACAACACGGTCGAACCTGCCAAATCCTGGCCTATCGAAGTAAAAATTCAGGATTACAGCAAGGCAGGTCTTATTCCAGAGGAACTCAAGCTTAATATTCGAACCCATCGTGATCAGGTGTGGCAGACCATCATGCTCAGTTCAACTGATAATCCAAATATTTTCCAGGTTTCAATTCCTGGTGTGAATTCAGGAGAAACAGTCGAATATTATCTTTCGGCAGCAGATAGATCAGGCCGCCGGGAAACGCTTCCCCGGACAGCACCGGACAATTTTTACTCCTTCAACGTTAAGCGATAGCGTTGCAGGAGATTATCGCCGGGTATCGTCGCAAAGATCGTAAAACTCGACCTCTTTTTCCGCCTCATGTCTACGCGCAGGTCGCGCTCACGGCGGCCGAGGAGAACGGGGACTATTTTTGATCATCTCATTTTTACCGGGAGCGGGAGTCTATCGTCTTTCGGCCGGTGCGAGAGGGTTTTTTGTCTGGATCGGATCTTCGGGTATGCTTTTCGCGGTATCGAGTCAAATCATTTAACCATGTTACCGAAACGGTAGTCATTGCATCACCGAAAATGATACCGAAGAAGGGGAGATTCAATGCGCGGAGCGGCTTTTCAAGCTCAATCACCTATACTGCTTTTCCGTTTTTTTCGCTGCCAGACTAAGAATGATAAAGAGTATCCCCACCAGAGCTACAGGAAAAGTTATGAGTAAAAAAGTTGGGACAGATCTGTATGTCCTGAAGAAGAACGCGAATGCAATACTGAGAAGAATGAATATGGATCCGCCCATGAGTGGTCTTTTCCAAGAAATGAGCAATGTGAGCACCAGAATAAATGAAGGAATCAGATGCACAAAAAAGCCAGCCAATTTTTTTATGAATGGGGCATCGCCGGAGAAGGTATCCAGGGCAAAGAGTGATAAGAATACAATAAAAATCATGGCCAGCACTCTCGGAATCCAAATGAGTTTACCCGTTTTCATATTCCCCTCCTTTTTTTGCAAGGCATATTTATGTTCAAAGCATAATAAGGGTTGCGCGATTATTAAGAAGAACTCCATTCCCCCAGTTTCTCCTCTCTTTTCTGAGGAGCTATGTCAATATAGGAGCCGGACCGCTGTTTGTCAAGCCAACCCGCCGGCCACGAAATCTATCATGCTTCGACCGGTGCGATGGAGTTTCCGGCCCGAACATGCTCTTTAAGCGCCTCCTTGCGTGGCGCGTTGCAAATCGCCGATTGGCTGTGATATATTCCTCGGAAGACTCGAGGGATGAGGGTAAACCTGGACAAGAAAGCATCCATTCCACGAAAGGGCCCTTCGCCGAAGACCGGCTTGGGCCGGTTGGTCCTCAAGCTCCGGCAGCGCAAGATCATCACGACGCTGGCCGCATTCATCGGCGGCGGCTGGCTCCTCCTCGAGTTCGTCCACTGGATCCTCATCGACCATTATCATCTTCCCGAAACCCTCCTGGACATCGCCTTCCTGACGACGCTCTGCGCGCTTCTCTGCAGCCTGGCCTGGCGCTGGTTCCGGGAAGGAGAATGGAGGGTGCGGAAGGTCAAACCGGAATACATTCTCATCCCGGTCTTGATCGCCGTCGCCCTCATCTTCGACGTGCGGCTCTTCCTGCGCATGGGCAAGGGCGACCGTGAGGCCCACGCTGCCGCCGCCCCGCAATGGCTGAATTCCATCGCCGTGATGCCGTTCGCCGACCTCAGCCGGGCGAACGACCAGGATTATTTCTGCGAAGGGATGGCTGAGGACATCCGGACGAAATTGACCCGGTTGAGTTCCAGGCTCAAGGTCATCGCCCGCTATGCCATGCTCCCGTACAAGACCAGCCGGAAACCGGTCCGCGAGATCGCCCGCGAGCTGGACGTGGAGACGATCCTGGAGGGGAGCGTCCAGAAGGAGGGAGACAGGATCCGGGTCAACGCCCAGCTTATCAACGCCCGGGACGGCTCCCACATCTGGGCCGACCTCTACGACCGGAAGGTGGCCAGCGTCTTCGACGTCCAGGACGAGATCTCCCTGACCATCGTGAAGTCGCTGGAGATCAAACTCACTCCCGGAGCGGAGGCCTCTCTCGGCGCCGGGCGGCCGCGGAGCGTCGAGGCCTACGAGTATTACCTGAAAGGGCAGTACATCATCAACAACACCTATGCGATCAGCGGACTGAACACGGATTTCGAGCGGGCCTTGGAAATGTATAAAAAAGCCTTCGAGGTAGAGCCGGACTACGCCCTCGCCTACACGGGGCTGGTCTGGGCTTACGAGCATAAATACTCTTTTACAGGAATTCCGGAAATCCACGAGCTGGCGCTCGAATACGCCAAGAAGAGCTACAACCTCTACCCTAACCTTGCGGAGACGACCTTTGCGGGAGGCTATTATTTTTTTAGCCGGAACGACCTGGACCGGTCGTTCGATTGCTACCGGCGGGCGTTGGCCTTGGACCCAAACCGCATGGGGATCCTGCACGGGATAGCGCTTTCTTACGACCGCCTGGGCCTCTATCATCAGGCCGTTAAATTCTTTCGCAGGGTTTTGGAGCTATCACCGGGCTATCTTTTCGCGCAAGGAAATCTGACGACTTGTTATCTCTATACCGGTGACCAGGAGAACGCGGCCGACTCAATACGGAAGGTCATGACCGCGTCGCCCGACAACCCCGTTTACATCTTGGATGAGGCGGAGATCCTGCTCCGGCGGAATAAACCGGCGGAGGCGAAAACAATCCTGGAGAGGGCGGCGAAAATTAACCTCGGGACGACAACGCGCCAGCTCTCCTATTTGCGGGCCGTGCTGGCTGCCCTCAAAGGAGACCGGGACCTGGCCCTCGCGGAGTCCCAATCGCCGGACGTCTACGCCTTATTGGGGATGAAGGATGAGGGTATCCAAGCCTTAAAGGATATCAACAGAACAAAGCCCGTCTTCAATAATTATTCCTACCTCGACCTCATCAATAACCCCTTCCTGGACAAGCTCCGCGACGACCCGCGCTTCCGGGAAATCGTCGCCGCCCAAAAGAAAGTTTACGATGGGCTCGTCAAACAATACGGCGACCTGTAAATCATGACTGCTTTCAGGAAAAAAGGATTTTGAGCCGCGGCAGCGGCGCTCCCCGTCGTCCTTTCTGCCTCCCAGCTCTCCATCGTGGCCGGCTACCAGGCGAAAATCCTCTGCTCGGCGGTTTTTCTTTCGAAAAGGGACCCGAAGACCGTCCTCAGCGAGGACATCGCCATCCATCCCATCATGCACTTCATCAGGTCCCGGATCGATAGAGACAAGAAGGACGTCGTCTCTTCGACCCTCGGCCTGTTCAAGGCCAGGGCCGTTTATTCGTGACCAGCGCAAGAGCCCATGGCCAGATTATGCCACTTTCATGCGTGCCCGACATGGGCATCGGCTTGGGGGTTCAAGTCCCCTGCAGGTCCACATGGCGGAAACTGCTAGCCGAACGGCAAGGGCGCCCACTGCGAGGTGGGGTCTGAAGGAAGCCGCAGGCAAAGCCACGATCCGAGGAACACGAACCGCATAGGAGGCCGGAGGACTACGGCCCTCGTAAGGGGGTCGGAAGGGACGGCAGAAGTCAGCCGAGGTCGTAGTAGGACCGCGGGCCGGTCCGAAGGGCCGAATGTACCGACAGCGGGTCGACCATCCGGCTTCGCCGGAAGTCCCAGAAACGACAATCTCGAGCTTGTCCATGCTAAACCACCGCTCCGCAGCCTGATGCAGACCAAGACGAAGCTGAAGGCCGAGAGGGCGGGAAAATACACGATCCGACCGGTGATCGCCCTGGATAAGGTTTTTGCCCCCACCGGCTCTTCAGGCGCGATTTCCGGGGCTGTTGACAGCGACGCGCGGCCGGCGATATACTCCCGGCATGGTCAGGGGACGTTCATTGTCCGGAGCGGGAATTCGTCACGTTCCGGAAAAAGTAAAATTTCTCTCTTTCTTATGGAGGTAACATGTTGAACAGGCGTGATTTCCTTCGAGGCTGTGCGATCGGCGTCGGCGTGCTGTCCAGCTCGCCCGGTGACGTTCTCGAACGAATCCTCGCGGCGGGGCGTGACACCGCGGATCTCAGTCCCGCCGAGGTCGCGGCCGACGAGGACTTCTGGTTCGAGGTCCAGCAGGCCTTCACCGAAGACCGGAACTTCATCAACCTGAACAACGGCACTGTTCAGAACGGCCTTCGCATCGTCCAGGAGGCGGCCCGCCGGCACAGCGACTTCACGGGCAACGCCGCCTGGCACTCGATGGCCATCCTCGGGAAGGAAATCGAGAGCTGCCGGCGGCGGCTGGCGTCCCACCTGGGGTGCGATCCCGAAGAGCTCGTCATCTGCCGCGGCGGAACCGAGGCCGGCCAAATCCCGATCATGGGCATCGATTTGAAGCCCGGTGACGAGGTGGTCATCACGAACCAGGACTACCCGCGGCTGCTCGGCGCCTGGCGGCAGCGCCAGAAGCGCGAAGGCATCGTCCTCAAGATCGTCCCCCTGCCCTCCCCTCCCGTGCCGCTGGACGAGTTCTACAGGCTGGTCGAACAGCAGGTGACGCCCCGTACCAAGGTGATCCATGTCTGTCACATGACGCACTGGACGGGCCAGATGGCGCCGATCCGCAGGATCTCGGACATGGCGCACGCGAAGGGCATCGAAGTGCTCGTCGACGGGGCCCACGGTTTCATGCACGTGCCGTTCAAACTCGCGGATCTCGGCTGCGATTATTACACGGCAAGCCTTCACAAGTGGTTGATGGCGCCGCCCGGGAACGGCTTCGTGCGCATCCCGAAGAGCCGCATCCCCCAGGTTTGGCCGCTGACGCCGCCCTGGACGGACAACCCAAATGATATCCGCCGCTTCGAGGACGTCGGGACGCGCACGCCCGCCAACCGCATCGCCATCGCCGAGGCGATCACCTTCAACGAGGGCATTGGGATCGAACGGAAGTCGGCGCGCATCCGCTATCTCAAAGAGCGCTGGGCCAACCGGCTCCGCCCGCTCCCCAAGGTGCGATTCTATTCGAGCCTGGATCCGGCCGAATCCTGCGGCGTCACCACCCTCGGCATCGAGGGGATGGACATGGCCAAGCTCACCGAGCACCTTCTCGACAAATGGGGGATCATCGTTTCGCCGATGAAACACCCCGACGGATTGCTCGACGGCGTCCGGATCGTGGTCAACATATCTCTTTCGGCCAAGGAAATCGACTACTTCGCCGACGTCATGGAGAACATCATAAAGAAAGGCGCCCTGGTGTAGCCTACGCCGGATAGCCTGCTTTAACGTCGCTCGGAAGACGCGAGAGATGAGGGTAAACCTGGACAAGAAAGCATCCATTCCACGGAAAGGCCCTCCCCCGAAGACCTCCTTGGGCCGGTTCGTTCTCAAGCTCCGGCAGCGCAAGATCATCACGACGCTGGCCGCCTTCATCGGCGGCGGCTGGCTCCTCCTCGAGTTCGTCCACTGGATCCTCATCGACCATTACCATCTTCCTGAAACTCTCCTGGACATCGCCTTCCTGACGACGCTCTGCGCGCTTCTCTCGACCTTGGCCTGGCGCTGGTTCCGGGAAGGTGAACGGAAGGCGCGGAAGGTCAAACCGGAATACATTCTCATCCCGGTCTTGATCGCCGTCGCCCTCATCTTCGACGTTCG
>CAZSMW010000407.1:0-18316 GCA_964607985.1 uncultured Eubacteriales bacterium | reverse complement strand
CCCCCTTGGATCCCCCGACGAGCGGTTCCCCGCGGCAAGCCGCGGGGAACCGCTCGTCAATTAGGAAATTCGGTTGGGCTCGTTCGTTTTACGGATCAGCCCTTATTAGGACGCGGAGTGATAAAAAGACGGGCTTTCGAGCGTCTTATATAAGGGATGGGGACCGGCTGTGCTAGAATAGGTGGGTTTGAAAAGGAGAGTAACATGACCTATTCGAAGCCGGCGAGATTCTTGCTGGGCAGCAACACCGAGCGGGTCATTTCCTACGCTGAGGTCCCGGTCTTTGCCATCCCCGCCGTCTGCAGTGATGAATGAGTGAAGAGGGGATGTGGAAGACCGGCGTATTCCCTGGATTGCCCTCAACATCTGTGTCTGTGAGTGCCCCAGAGCCGCGCGGATCGTCCTCCGGGCCTTTCCGTCGGTCGAGGAGGTCTTCGATGCGGATGAGGAGCGGCTCATGGCGCTCGGTCTCCGTGAGGACATCGCCGGTAAGATCGTCGCCAAGGGAGTGCTCGATGAGGCGAAAAAAGAGCTTGAGAGGCTCGAAAAAAGGGCATATACTCTCATGACTTTTGAGGACGGTGATTATCCCGTCCTCCTGAAAGAGATTTTCGATCCTCCGCTCGTCCTGTATGTCGCGGGACGGACGGAGGTATTGAAGGGGCCCGCGGTCTCCATCGTCGGCGCGAGGAAACCCACGCCGTACGGCCGGGCGGTGGCCGGGAAACTGGCGGGCGACCTGGCGTCCCGGGGGATCGTGATCGTGAGTGGGCTCGCCCGCGGCATCGATGCCTGTGCCCACTCGGGCGCGGTGAAGGAAGGACGGAGCGTGGCGGTGATGGGTTCGGGATTGGACGTCGTTTACCCGGGCGAGAACCGGGAACTGGCCGCCAAGGTCCGGGAGCAGGGTGCGGTGGTCACCGAGTATCCGCTTGACGCACCGCCGCTCGGCTACCACTTCCCGCTCAGAAACCGCATCATCAGCGGGCTGGGCCTTGGGCTGGTGGTCGTCGAAGCGACCCGGCATAGCGGGTCGCTCATCACGGCCCGGCTGGCCCTCGACGAGAACCGGGAGGTCATGGCCGTCCCGGGGAACGTCACATCGGACCTCAGCCTGGGGACGAACTGGCTGATCCAGACGGGGGCGAGGCTCGTCGGAGGATGGGAGGACGTGGCGGAGGGCCTGCCCTCGCCGCTCCGCGAAGACCTGCTCTCCCGCAAGGCGGCGGCGAAGGAAAGGCGGCCGCTCTCGGAAGCGGATGAAAAGGTCCTCAAGACGCTTCCCGTCGACGCCGAGGTCCATATCGACGAGATCGCGGAGGCGACTGACCTCTCGATCTCGGAGCTCCTTGGGGTCCTGTTGGGATTGGAGCTCGAGGGCCTGGTCGTCCAGAACCCGGGCAAGAATTTTCAGAGGAGAATGTAAGTGGCAAGATCGGCACGTTCGTTGGTCATCGTGGAGTCGCCCGCCAAGGCAAAGACCGTCAATCATTACCTGGGCTCGGGCTACCTGGTCAAAGCGTCCATGGGACACGTATGCGATCTTCCCAAGAGCAAGCTCGGCGTCGACGTGGAGCACGACTTCGAGCCCACCTACCAGGTTATTCCCGAGAAGAAGAAGGTCGTGGCCGAGCTGAAGAAGCTGGCCAAGGAGAGCGCGTCGGTCATCCTGGCCGCCGACCCGGACCGGGAAGGCGAAGCCATTGCTTGGCACCTGAGCCGGCTCATCCGGGAGGATAATCCTAAGATCTTCCGGGCGGTCTTTCACGAGATCACCGAAGAGGGGGTCAAGAAGGCGTTCGAACATCTTGGCGGGCTGGACCAACCCAAGATCGAAGCCCAGCAGACACGGCGGATCCTGGACCGGCTCGTCGGCTACCTCATCAGCCCGCTCCTCTGGGAGAAGATCGGCCGCGGCCTGAGCGCGGGCCGGGTCCAGTCCGTCGCCTTGAGGATCATTTGCGATCGCGAGAAAGAGATCCGGGCCTTTGTTCCCGAAGAATTCTGGAACATCACGGCCCGGCTCGCGGCTTCCAACCCGCCGGAGTTTAAAGCCGTCCTGGCCAAGATCGACGGCAAGAAGGCCAAGGTCGAAAACAAGGAACAGGCCGAGACGATCCTGGCGGATTGCCGCCGGGAGCCGTTCGTCCTGGAAAAGATCAAGATCGAGGAGAAGAGGAAGAGCCCGGCCCCGCCCTACATTACGAGCACTCTCCAGCAGGACGGGTTCCGTCTCCTTCATTACTCGGTCAAGAAGACGATGTTCGTCGCCCAAAAGCTCTATGAGGGGCTTGAGATCGGAGATCTGGGACTGACCGGGCTTATCACCTACATGAGGACGGATTCGTTCCGCGTCTCGGATGAAGCGCGCGGCGCCGCAGGGGCCTATATCGAGAGGATGTTTTCGCCGGCCTATCTCCCGTCCAAACCGAACCAATACAAGAGCAAGAAAAAGATCCAGGACGCCCACGAAGCCATCCGGCCGGCCCACATGGACCTGCCGCCCGAGCGCGTCAAACAATACCTAAAAAAGGAAGAGCATGATCTCTACCGCCTTATCTGGACCAGGTTCATCGCCTCGCAGATGGCCCAGGCCGTCGTCGAGCAGACGGACTTCGACGTCCGTGCCTCGAAGTATCTCTTCAAGGCCAAGGGCGAGGTTATCAAGTTCGACGGTTTTTTGGCCGTCTTCCCGAACGGAAACGAGGACGGGGATATCCTGCCCAAAGCTTTCGAGGGCGAGGTCCTGACCCTCGTCGGCGGCGAGGCCGGGCTGGAAGGAAAGCAGAGCTTCACCCAGCCGCCGCCCCGGTATACGGAAGGAACGCTGGTCAAAGAGCTCGAGGCCAAGGGCATCGGCCGGCCGAGCACTTATGCGCCCATCATCTCCACGCTCCAGGACAGGGTCTACGTCGTCCGGGAGAAAGGCAAGTTTATCCCGACCGAACTGGGCATATTCGTCACCGAGTTCCTGGTCAAGAACTTCCCCGACCTGTTGGACGTGACCTTTACGGCCCAGATGGAAGAGGAGCTCGATCATATCAGCGAAGGCGGAAGACCCTGGCTCGAGATCCTGCGGGAGTATTATGCCCGACTCGAAAAGGACCTGAAGAATGGTCACTTGGCCGAAGACATGAAGCACTCCGGGATCCCCGTCGAAGAGAAGTGCCCCCAATGCGGCAAAGACCTGGTCATCAAGTTCGGGCGTTTTGGCCGGTTCAAGGCTTGCTCGGGCTACCCGGACTGCAAGTTCAAGGAGAGCTTGGTCAAAAAGGAGACCAAGCCCCTCGACGAGAAATGTCCCCAGTGCGGGGCGCCCCTGGTCATCAAGTTCGGGAAGTACGGCTCCTTCATCGCCTGCTCCGACTATCCCAAGTGTAAATACATCCACAAGGAAAAGAAAGATACGGGCATCGCCTGCCCCAATGACTGCGGCGGCACGCTGCTTCAGAGAAAGACGCGGCGGGGGAAGTTTTTCTACGGATGCAGCAGCTTCCCTAAATGCCGGTTCGCCACATGGGATGAGCCGGTGGCTAGGCCCTGCCCCCTGTGCGGCCGGAAGTTCGTCCTGAAGAAGAACCTCCTGAAGGGCGATCCCACCCTCCATTGTCAGGATGAGAAATGTGCTTACAGGGAGATCGTCCCGAGGGATAAGCTCTGGGAGAAGGCCGGTGAAACGCCGACCGGGCCTGCGATAGATGAGAAAACCGATTGAGGAATTCCTCGCCTATCTGAGGCACGAACGTAACGCCTCGGCCCACACGATCTCCAGCTACGGACGCGACCTCGGTCAGCTCGAGGCCTACCTCATCGAGAAGAAGGCGGATTGGAGGTCTGCCGATAACGTCGTCCTGCGCGGTTTCCTGGCCCGCCTCTACGAGAAGAAGCGGAAAAAATCGACCATAGGCCGGAAGCTGGCGGCCATGCGCTCGTTCTACGATTATTGCCTGAAACGGAAGTGGATCGGAGAGAACCCGGCCAAGATCCTGGCGACACCAAGACAGGACAAGAACGTGCCTTCGTTCCTCTCCGAGGATGAGATGGCCGAGTTCCTGGACCTGCCGTCATCGGACGAGCCCCTCGACCTGAGGGACAGGGCGGCCCTCGAGCTCCTCTACGCTTCCGGGATCGGGGTCGGCGAGCTGGTGGCCATTGATCTCGTGGACGTAGGCTTCGACGAGCGTCTGGTCCGGGTCAAGGGCAAGGGCAAAAAGGAAAGGCTGGTTCCCTTCGGCAGGAAGGCCGAGGTGAGCCTTCGAACCTACCTTCGGACCCGGCCCGACCTCCTCAACGGAAGGCTGGGTCAGAATGCGTTCTTCCTTAACTTCAAAGGCGGGCGGCTGACCTCGCGGTCGGTTGAGAGGATCGTAAGGAAGTATATCCGGAGAACGGCCGTCTGCCGAAAGATCAGCCCCCATTCGCTCCGTCACTCCTTTGCCTCGCACCTCCTTAGCCGGGGCGCGGACCTGCGGGTGATCCAGGAGCTCCTAGGCCACGCCAGCCTGGCTACGACGCAGAAGTACACCCACCTCGATCTCAAACAGCTGCTGGATGTCTACAAGAAGAGCCATCCGAGATCGTAAAGAAGGGGGAGGGGGGAGCCCCCCCTCCTTTCATTTGACTTCGACGCTGATCGTGATCAGGTCCTTGAGCTGGTTGAAAAGCTTCTCGCCGATCCCCTTGACCTTCATGATCTCCTCGATCTTCTTGAAGTTGCCGTTCTGGGTCCGGTACTGGATGATCTGCTCGGCGATCTTGGGCCCGATCCGGGGAAGGCCCTCCAGCTCGGCCTGCGAGGCCGTGTTGATGTTGACCTTGGGGCCGGCCGCCTTCGGGGCCTCGGCGTAAACCCAGGAAAACGAGAGGACGATGAGCGCCAGGACCGTGCCAAGCGCCGCTCCTTTTGTCATTAGATCCTTCATTTGGACCTCCTTTCGTCCTTTCCTAATGCAAGTCCCGGGCCAAGTCGAGAGAGCATGTAATGCGTTTATTATCTGCGTACTATGAAATATCGGGAGGCGGCCTTTGTCAACGGGGGTTGACCCGGCGGTCCTTGGACGGATAACACGAGTTGTCAAACGGCCGCGGAACGTGTTTTCATCCGCGCCAGGAACATTTTCAGTTTCCTTAGCGCCCGGCCACGGTGGCTGACCGCGTTCTTTTCGTCGGGGTGGAGTTCGGCGAAATGCTTCCTGAGCTTCGGATAATAGAAGACCGGGTCGTAGCCGAATCCGTTCTCCCCCTTCGGCGCGAAGCCGATGATCCCCCTGACTTCGGCGCGGATCTCCCGGATGACCCGGCCGTCCCGTGATAGGGTTATGACGCAAACAAACTTCGCCTTCCTATCCTCCCAGGGCGTCTTCGAGAGGAGCCGAAGGACCATCCGGTTGTTCTTTGCGTCCGTAGGGCCGGGCCGGGAGAAGCGGGCGGAATAAATCCCCGGTGCCCCGTCCAACGCGTCGACCTCCAAACCGGAATCCTCGGCCAGGGTCAGGAGCCCGGACTTCAGACCGTAATGGAGGCTCTTGGCCCGGGCGTTCTCACGGAAGGTTTTTCCCCTTTCCCGGAACGAGGCCCCGGGAAGGACCTCCGCCAGACTCACGACCTCGAAAGGGAGCCCGGTCAGGGCCTGACGGATCTCCCGGACCTTGCCGGCGTTGGTCGTGGCGATGAGAAGTTTCGTCCTAGTCAATCTTGAGCTCTTCGATCTCGCCCAAGTTGAGGAGCCCCTGGTTGAATTCCTGCTCCTTCTCCTCTGTCGAGAAGAAGGAGAAGCTGAGGACTAAGGCGTTCCGCTCCTTCTTCAGGTTGAGCTTCTCGAGTTTGATGCCGTGGTGGAAGCTGAGCTTGCGGAGCCCGGAAAGGATGTCGGGGCTCTCCTTGATCGTGAAATGGTAATGGAAGAGCGATTTCCTCAGGTAGGTCTCCTCGATCTTCCGGAAGAGGACGAGGGTGAACATGATGAGGGCCGTGAACACGACGGCCGGGACGTAGTAGCCTGCTCCGATGACCAACCCCAGCCCGGCCACGACCCACAGCGTCGAGGCCGTCGTCAGCCCGGCGACCATGCCCCGGGCGTGGACGATCGTCCCGGCGCCGAGGAAACCGAATCCCGTGATGACCCCCGCCGCCATCCGGATCAGGCTGTCGCCCGTCCCGCCTTTGGCGCCGATGATCCCCACGGCCAGGCTCATCATCATGGCGGAGCCGACGCAGACAAGGATGTTGGTCCGGAAGCCGGCCGGCTTCTGGCTGGTCTCCCTTTCTAGGCCGATGAGCCCGCCGAGGGCTATGGCCAGGATGAGCTTGAGCAGGATCTCGATCAGGTCCATCTGTTGCCCCCTTCCCTCATGATCTCATCGGCCGGTCTTGTCCAGGAAGAACGCTGCGATGTAATGCAGGACGCGGCTGTCCGTGATCCTCTCGAACCGTTCCTCTTCCATGATACCGGTTTATTCTCGCGATTGTTCCTAATTATTAACATAAAAGGGAGCAAGAGAGAAGAGGTCAGGTCATATTAAACCGGACCGGCCGGCCCGGTGAACACAACTTTGAGACCGGCGAACGACTTCCGGTTTCCGGAGAAAGAGGGGTCCCCTTCTCTACCAGCCCCGCCCGTGTTACAATTCCTTCGCAAGGAGCTGAAACCATGTCCACTTTGATCAAAAAAACGCATGCGAGGGAAATTCTGGATTCCCGCGGAAACCCGACCGTCGAGGTCGAGATTTGGCTCGAAGACGGCTCCTGGGGAAGGTCCGCGGTCCCTTCAGGCGCCTCAACCGGTATCTATGAGGCCATCGAGCTCAGGGATGGCGACAAGGGCCGCTATCTCGGCAAGGGCGTCCTCAAAGCCGTTGAGCACGTCAACATCGACATCGCCGAGACCATTAGGGACCTGGACGCATTGGACCAGGCCCGGGTCGACCGGGCCATGCTTACTTTGGACGGCACTCCCAACAAAGGCAAACTTGGCGCAAACTCCATCCTTGGCGTCAGCTTGGCCGTGGCTAGGGCGGCCGCCGATTCTAAAAAAATGTCCCTCTACCGATACCTCGGGGGCGTCGCGGCCAAGCTCCTTCCCGTCCCGATGTTCAATATCCTTAACGGCGGCGTCCACGCCAATTGGCAGAGCACGGACCTCCAAGAATTTATGATCGCCCCTGTGGGCGCCCCGAACTTCCGCGAAGCCCTGCGCTGGGGGAGTGAAACCTATCATGCTTTAAAGAGCGTCCTCAAGGACCAAGGTTATTCCACCGGCGTCGGCGACGAGGGCGGCTTCGCCCCGGCCCTTAAGAAGAACTCCGACGCCGTCGAGAACATCCTCAAAGCCATCGGGAAGGCCGGCTTCAAGCCCGGATTGGACATCGGCATCGTCCTTGATCCCGCGGCGAGTGGGTTCTTCGAGGACGGCCTTTATTGGCTGAGGACCGAAAACCGAAAGGTCAAGACCGCGGAGATGGTCAAGATGTACGCCGAGTGGGTCGATAGGTACCCAATCTTTTCCATCGAGGACGGACTGGCCGAGGACGATTGGGAGGGCTGGAAGCTCCTCACGGCGACGCTCGGCTCGAAGATCCAGCTCGTCGGCGACGACCTTTTCGTGACCAATGTCCAGAGGATCGCCCGCGGTATCTCCGAGAAATCGGCCAACTCGGTCCTTATCAAGCTCAACCAGATCGGGACGCTGACCGAGACCATCGCTGCGATCGAAATGGCTCGCAAGGCCGGTTGGACGGCCATGGTTTCGCATCGCAGCGGCGAAACGGTGGACAGCTTCATCGCCGACTTGACTGTGGCCATGGGTACGGGCCAGCTCAAGACCGGCGCCCCCTGCCGCGGCGAGCGCCTGGAAAAATATAACCAGCTCATGAGGATCGAGGAAGAGCTCTCCGAGAACGCCGTGTATGCGGGCCATAAGGCGTTCGGCCGCTGACGCTCGATTCATTAAATAGGGAAAAGCCTCTGTTTTCATTCGTCGAAGCTGACGAAAAGTCATTCCGATTAGCCTTAACGGTCCGTCCTTCAATGGCCGTGATGTCAAGAGGAAACCCATCCTCGGAGCCTTGGGCCCTCTGAGGCCTGCGGCTTCGCTCGTCGGACGCTCGTCTCAGGCTGATCTCCGCATGGTCGCTGCAGCTCTTCCCCATGCCTTCCCATCACGGCCCTCCAAGGCCGTTTAGGCCTCATCCCATCTTGCTGTTCAGCGACCCGCAACAAACTCAAGAGAACCTCAATAGTATGACATTTAGGCCTCATGTTCTCTTGAGCAAGCTCAGACACCTTCAGGCGCAAGGTTCCCTCGAAGGACGGTCCGGGAAGGCTAAGCCCTCAAGCTCCGCTTAATCCGTTCCGTCCAGGCCCCCAGCCCACAAAGAATGCAAAAAAAACTAAAAAAACCGCTTGACAAGACAAATTAGATGATATTATATGACTTTGTCTATTGAGTCAGTCGACTAATGAAAAGAGCTAAATGAGGTTATCAACCAAGGGTGAATATGCCAGCCGGGCCATGCTCGAGCTTTCCCTTAAATACGACAGAGGCCCTCAGCATATCCATGCGATTTCCAAGGCGCAGAACATCCCCGAGCGCTTTCTCGAGCAGATCCTGCTCCTCCTGAAACGGGCCGGTTACCTGAAATCCAAGAAAGGACAGCGCGGCGGCTATTCCCTGGCCAAGCCGCCCGCGGAGATCAACGTGGCAGAGGTCATCCGGGTCCTGGAAGGTCCGCTCGCTCCCATCGACTGCGTCAGCGTCATGGCCCACGAGGCCTGCCCCATGGAAGAGACCTGCGGCCTGCGCTGGCTCTGGAAAGAGGTCCGAGATTCCGTCGCCGAGATCATGGAACGGACGACGTTCGCCGACCTCGTCCGTCGGAACAAGCCGATGAACGATCCGGACGAATAAGATCGATCTTATGGATAGGCTTTCGCTCGACCGAGCGCGCGATGGTCGACCAAGCCGGAAGTAAAGTTTGAGTGAAGATAAGGAGGATTTTTATGTGGAAATATGGACCTGAAAACGCGGGCCATCGTCGCCCGTTCAAGCCGGGCGTGGCGCTTCTCGCTGGGCTCATCCTCGCCGGAGCGTCCTTCGGCCAGGACAAGAAGGAACCGACGTTCCTGTCGATCAGCAAGGCCTTCAAGCTCAGCGGCTGGACCCAGTTCCAGTATGTCGGATGGGACAAGGGCGTCGACAGCTTTTCCATCCGCCGGTCCCGCCTGACCCTGTCCGGGGACATCCTGAAGAACATGCATTACAAGCTCCAGGTCGACTTTGCCAAGACGCCGACGCTCCTCGATGCTATCATCGAGTATGAATTCTCCCAGGCCTTCCAGTTGAGGGTTGGTCAATTCCTCGTCCCTTTCAGTCTGGAGAACCTGACGGCCACCTCGGACGTGGACATGATCAACCGGTCCCAGCCCGAGGAGAAGCTCGCCCCCGGCCGCGACAACGCCTCCCAGGGAAGGGATGTCGGGGTGGCCGTCTTCGGGAACTATTCCGTCGTCGAGTACACGGCGGCGATCGTCAACGGGGCCGGCTTCAACAAGCCTGACACGAACAGCCACAAGGACCTGGTCGGCCGGGTCGTTCTCCATCCCTTGAAATATCTGGCCGTTGGTGGTTCCTACTACAAAGGAAAGCAGAGCGCAACGGCCGAAGCCCCCCTGGTCACGCGGGACAAGGCCGGGCTCGAAATGGCGCTCGTTCTCGATCGCGCCTCGCTGAAATCCGAATACTACTACGCCAAGGACGACAAGCTGACGCGGAACGGCTGGTATGTCCAGGGGGGATACTTCGTCCTGCCCAAGAAGGTCCAGGCGCTCGTCAAATACGACGTGGTGGACATGAACCGGACTCTCTCCGGGGACCGGATCGGCCGCTATACGGCCGGCGTCAATTGGTTCCTGTCCGGAAGGACGAAGCTCCAGCTAAACTACGAGCTCTATAAACTCGAATCCGGAAAGACCGACAACCAAGCCATCCTGGCCATGCTCCAGGTGGCCTATTAAAAGAAGAAATGAGGGATCATATGAAAAAGCTTATAAGTGCCATCGCTTGTTTTGGGATCATCGCGCTTGCCGTCTCACCCATGCCCGGCGCGGCTGCGGCGGACGTCTCCGGGAACCTGACCCTTTCCGGGGCCTGGGCCCTCTACCCTATGGCCCTTAAGTGGGTCGAAGAGTTCCAGAAGGTTTATCCCGGTGTCAAGATAGACGTCCAGGCCGGCGGAGCGGGCAAGGGCATCGCCGACGCTCTTGCGGGGATGGTGGATATCGGCATGGTTTCGAGGAACGTCCAGCCGGTCGAGATGGAGAAAGGGGCGTTCCCGGTGGCCGTGACCAAGGACGCCGTCATCCCGACCCTTAGCGCCCGAAACCCGGTCCTCAAGGATCTCCTGGCCCGGGGCCTGAAGAAGGATGAGTTCGCCGGCGTTTGGATCACGAAGACCGTGACCAGCTGGGACGGGCTCCTCGGGCGGACGGGCAAGGCCGAGATCCACGTCTACACACGCTCGGACGCCTGCGGGGCCGCCGAAACCTGGGCGGCCTACATGGGCAAGCGCCAGGAGGACCTCACCGGCATAGGCGTCTATGGCGATCCGGGACTGGCCGACGCCGTCAAACGCGATCCCCTGGGCATCGGCTTCAACAACGTTAACTTCGCCTACGACGCCAAGACCCTTAAGCCGGTCGAAGGGATCGTCATCTGTCCCATCGACATCAACGGGAACGGCAAGGTCGATCCCGAAGAGAGCGTCTACGGGACTCGGGACGACATCACCGGGGCCATCGCCCGGAACGTCTATCCTTCGCCCCCGGCTAGGGACCTCTATTTCGTCACGAAGGGGAAGCCGCAGAACCCCGTCCTCGTCGAGTTCCTGAAGTGGGTCCTGACCGATGGGCAGAAATACGTCCCCGAGACGGGCTACATTCCGCTGAGCGCGGAGAAGCTGGCCGACGGACTGTCGGCGATAGGCGCCGGCCCGGCGAAAAAATAGGAGACCCGGAGGAGATTGGAGGGGAGGTAAGTTGAGGCTCTTCAAAGACCTGGCAGCCAGGAAGCTGATGTTCCTGTTGACGCTTTTCCCGAGCTTCCTCGTCCTGGCCATCATCTTCGGGCTCTTTCAGAAGTCCAGGGCCATCCTGGCCATCCGGTCGGTGGGGCGCCTGCTGTTCTCGTCGGGGTGGCATCCCCTCAAGGGCGAATTCGGACTGCTTCCCTTCATCACGGGGACCCTTTGGGTGACTTTCGTCGCCTTGGTCATCGCCATCCCCATCTCGCTGTTCACAGCCATCTACCTTTCCGAGTATGCCCCGCGGTACGTCCGCGACCTCGCCAAACCCATCATCGATCTCTTGGCCGGACTGCCGTCAGTCGTCTTCGGCGTCTGGGGGATCATGGTCATCGTTCCTTTCGTCGGCAACGTCCTGGCGCCGCTATTCGGCGTTTACTCCAGCGGCTACAGCATCCTGGCCGGCGGCATCGTCCTGGCTATCATGATCTTTCCGACGATCATCCACGTCTCGCTCGAGGTCTTCGCTTCCATCCCGTTCGCTCTCAGGGAAGCCTCGCTTTCCTTGGGAGCGACCCGGTGGGAGACCGTCCATCACGTGGTCCTGCGCAAGGGCGCCCAGGGAATCATGGCGGCGAGCATCCTGGGTCTCTCCCGGGCCTTCGGCGAGACCATGGCCGTCCTCATGGTCGTCGGGAACGTCCCCGTGGTCCCCAAGTCCCTGTTCGGGCCCGGCTACCCCTTGCCCGCTCTCATCGCCAACAATTACGGGGAGATGATGTCCGTGCCGCTCTACGATTCGGCCCTGATGCTGGCGGCCCTGGTGCTCCTCATCGTTGTCCTGGCCGCGAGCGTCTTCGGCCGGTGGATCCTCATCAAGGCAGAGAAGAGGGCTGAGTGAAGTACGAGCACAAACTCACCAAGGGGCGGATCAGGCACCGGAGGGCTGTTGAGATCATCGCCAAGATCGCCATGATCGGATCGACGACGCTGGTCATCGGCAGCCTCCTGGCCATCATCGGCGCCATCGTCTGGAAGAGCCTGCCGGCTTTAAAGCTTTCCATGATCACCCAGACCCCCAAGGGCGGCTACTATCTGGGCAAGGAAGGCGGTATCCTCAATGCCATCGTGGGCTCGCTCTACCTTGGTTTGGGCGCGACCGCCTTGGCCCTCGTCTTCAGCCTGCCCGTCGTCCTCTACCTCAATCTTTACACGAAGAAGAAATCGCGCTTGGCGGGCTTGACCCGGTTCGCCTTCGACGTCCTTTGGGGTATCCCGTCCATCGTCTACGGCGCCTTCGGCTTCGTTCTGATGATGGCCGTCGGGTTGAGGGCATCGCTGCTGGCCGGGATCATCACCGTAGCCTTGCTCGAACTTCCGATCATGAGCCGGGCCATCGACGAGGTCATGGTCCTCGTGCCCATGGAGCTCAAGGAGGCCTCGTTCGCCCTTGGAGCCACGCGCCTCGAGACGGCCTTCAAGGTCGTCGTCCGGCAATGCATGCCGGGCATCCTCACGGCGGTCCTCATCGCTTTCGGTCGGGGTATCGGCGACGCGGCCTCGGTCCTGTTCACGGCCGGGTTCACGGACCGCATCCCGACCTCCCTCTTTCAGCCGGCGGCCACACTGCCCCTGGCCATCTTCTTCCAGCTGGGGACGCCCTTTCCCGAGGTCCAGCAGCGGGCCTACGCTTCGGCGGCCGTGCTGACCCTGCTCATCCTCCTGATCAGCATCGCCTCACGGCTCCTGATCCGGAAGATCACGAAACACGTCATCAAATGAGAGATAGGTGAAGTCATGGACGAAAGGACACACATCAGCATCCGGGACCTGAACGTCTTTTACGGCGGTCTTCACGTCCTGAAGAACATCTCGCTGGACATCCCGGACCGGAAGATCACGGCCATTATCGGGCCCTCCGGCTGCGGCAAGACGACCCTCCTCAAGTCCCTCAACCGCCTGCTCGACGCGGTCGACGGAGTCCGCGTTGAGGGGAAGGTCCTGGTGGACGGCGAGGACATCTACGGTCCGAAGGTCGAAGTGACCAGTATCCGCAAGAAGATGGGCCTCCTCTCCCAAAAGCCCCAGGTCCTGCCGATGTCGATTTATGACAACATCGCCTACGGCCCCAGGGTTCATGGCATCAAGGACAAGAAGGATCTGGACCGGATCGTCGAGAACTACCTGAAGGTCGCCGGGCTTTGGGAAGAGGTGAAGGGGCGGCTCCACCACCCGGCCTCCCGCCTCTCCATGGGCCAGCAACAGAGGCTGTGCCTGGCCCGGGGACTGGCCGTCGGGCCTGAGATCATCCTGGGCGACGAGCCGACCTCGGCCCTCGATCCCCAGTCGAGCCAGAACGTCGAGAAAAGGCTCATGGAGCTGAAGCAGGATTACACCGTCGTGGTCGTGACCCATATCCTGCGGCAGGCCAGACGCATCGCTGATTACATCGTCTTTCTCTATCTGGGCGAGCTCGTCGAACACGGCCCCGCCGCCGAGATCTTCGCCGATCCGAAGAATCCCCGGACCAGGGCCTACCTCACCGGCGAGATCAGCTGATCGGTCCGTTCGCGAGCTTCGTCGCGACGGGATTCTTCCTGAATTCCTGCAGGAAGTTATAGAAATGGATCTCGTTGGCGTCCAGGCCGAACTTGTAGACGTAGCGCCCGGCCAGCCGTGAAGCGAATAGGGCCTTAAGATAGGAGGCCGGGACCCTCTGGATGATCTTGGCGACCCCGACCTTCTTTACCAGGACGGGCGGGATGCAGCACTCGAGCGTCCTCTTCAAGAGGTCCTTGTCCTCGATGAGGTCGGCGCCGCTGACAGCGTCCTTGATCCGGTTGATCTTCTCGCTGATCATGTCCGAAAGGATGGACCTGGGGATCCGCGTCCTGGCGTTCTCCTTCCAGATGATCTCGAACTCCTGGGCTGCGTTCTCGCGGATGAAATCAAGGTCCTCCTCGACGTATTGTTTCCGGAAGTCCGTGATCTTCCCGTCCTTGACGCACATGAGCTCGTTCCACTCCTCGTCGGTCAGGGCCAGGCTGGCCAGGACTTCGAGGTGGGACGACGTCACACCGCCCTTATTGGCCGTGGCGTCTTTGTAGAGGACGACGCCCTTTTCCTCCAGCCGGAGGCGCGCCTGCTGTGTGATGAAGAGGTTGGCGCCCTCGACGATGACCTTGAACCGAGGCTCGCCGTTGTCGTTGATCCATCGGGTCCAATTGTTGATGGTTATGGAGGAGGGTCGGCCGCCGCAGGGCACGAAGATGTCGGCTTTGAACCTGGGGTTGAGGTGAAACGTATTGCGGAACTCCAGGCCGTTCTCGACCTTTTCGCCGTCGGGAAGAACGATGTCGGTTTCCTTGACCGTGACCAGGAATCCCTTGGCCGAGAGGAGCTTGGTGTTGAATTGTTCGACCATCTTCCGGGCTTTGGCCAGCCGGACGAGCTCCTTGCGGTTGAGGCCATCGGGGTCATGGAGAACGCCCGAACCGTCGACGACGGCCAGGATCTTGTCCTTGGAGATGAGGATCTCGTTCGAACCCAGGTCGCCGTCCGGGCCGCCGGTCATGACCTTGGTCATCTTCTCTTCCTTGAGCCCCAGCTTCTCCAGGGAGCGGACGACATACTCGTGGACCGAGCTGGTCGTCATGCCGTAGAGGTCGTGCGGGATGCCGCCCATGCTCACCGGTTTGCCGGTCGTGAAGGCCTTCCAGAACTTGTAGCCGCGGGCTTTGGCCCGGAAGGCCGCCCACTCCATGAGGTCGGCCGTGCCCTCGTCCGGGCCGAGGAAGAGGATGATCTCCTTGCCGTAATAGTCGACGACGTTGGGGTCTGGGAGGATGAGGTCGAGCAGGCCGTCAATGTACTTCTTGAAGGCTGCTTCCGGTCGGTCCTGAAACCCCCAACGCAGGAGGATGGTGCCCTTGGAGCCGCCGTCCGGCAGGTCCTTGTTCTTCCTCTGCTGGGTCGAGGCCAGGTTATAATTCTCGTCGAAGATGAAGTCGGAGTTGGTCAGGTAGCTCTGGAGGTTGGCGGAGCGGACGATACGGATGCCGCCCCGGGCAATGTCCCGGAACCGGATGTGGAAGCCGCGGAGTTCCCTGCCGATGATGTGGAACAGGCCGAAGGGCACGAGCGGGTAATCGACCTTGTTGAGGAAGTCCGGCCGGTACATGAAGGAGATCGAGACCTTCTCCTTGATATAGAAATTGGTCTTGAGTGTGACCTCGATGAACAGGCAGGCGGCCAGGAAGATGCTCCGGTCGGCCTCGACGGAGATCGTCCGCAGGATGTCCTTCTTGAGGACGGCCAGCTTGGTCCCTATGTCCGGGTCCTTGATGGCGGGATTGAACTTCCTGTCGAAGAGGACGAAGAGCGGCTTGATATACTCGTGATTGCTGATCAGGGCCTCCCAGACGCGGGCCTCGGTGTAGGTTTCCTTGGCCAGCTTGACCTTGAGGTCGCGAAGGATCCCCAGCAACTCGGGGGAATCCTTGATGGCGTCAGCCAGCTTCAGGTATTCCTCGTTGTAGCCGCTTAGGAATTGGTGGGCGAAGCTCCAGACGGAATTGCTGAACACGAACTCCTGGGCGGTGAGCTTGTTCTCCCGGAACAGGACGGACAGCGGGCTTTCCGGGATGACGTAGATCAGACTGATGTCTTCGATGAGGTTCCGGAGCTTGTCCTTGCTCTTGATCTCGTCCAGGTAGAAGGTGTAGACCGTCCGGCCGTTGGCGAAGTGCTCGATGTATTTTCTCTTGGAAAAGAGGCCGTGGGAATGGATGACGTCCGAGACGTTGGAAAAGAAACGCGGGCTGGCGTCGGTCTTGGTCACGACCGAGATCCGGAGTTCCTTGTCCTTGGGGACGGGTGTCACGTCGATGAGCGGGCTCTCCCAACCCTTAGCCTTCTCGAGGAGACCCTGGTATCGGTCGATGGTGTCATTAGGGACCGAGGCCAGGAAGGACTTGTCGGCGATCTTCTTCATGTCCGTCTCGTCGGGAAGGACTTTGTCCGTTCCATACCGGGGCTTGTAAACGACATACATCCTCAGGTGCTGGAGCCCTCTGGCCTTGCGCAGGGTCCGATAGGACTGGAGTCGATAATGGGGATACCGGTCCTCGATGCGCTCCTCGATCCTGACACCCGCCGCCTGGTCCTCTTCGACAAGGTAGAGGGCTTCGTTCTCATGCTCCGTCTGGAAGTCGATCTTGACGACCTTCTCCCGGCGAAGGGTGGCCAGGATTTCGGCCGCCCGGAGCGCCTCGATGTGGCAGGCGATGGTCTCGATGGGGGTCGAACGGAAGTAGAAATCACTCATGCCCAGGCCGGTGCAAAAGGCGTCCATCTCCTCCCGGACCGCGGTTTCTGGGTAAAAACGGTCGTCCAAGATGAGTTTTTCAATTTTTATAAGTTGCTCTTCGGTCAAAACAGAACTTTCGGCGATCTGTTTTAGGGTTTTCATGGGTCCTTCTCCTTCAATCGTCTTTTTCGATCTCCATCCTTTGCAACGTAAGCTCTTGACCTTCCATGATTTCCAAGCCTGGAGAGGCGCACGACGAGCAGGCGAAGACCGGCTCGTCGGCAAGGGACTCTTTCCCGCAGGACCGGCACCGGACCTTGAGGGGGACGATCTCGACGCGGAGCTTAGCCCGGGAGGCGATGGTCCCTTTTTTAAAAGTGTCGAAGGCCGTCTCGAGAAGCTCCGGGACCACACCCGACAGCCTCCCGACGCGGAGGGTTACGGCCGTGACCCTCAGGGCTTTCTCATCCCGGGCCTTTGCCTCGAGAATCTCGAAAAGGCTGGTTACGAGGGACAGCTCATGCATAACCGGACCTGAGCTTTTTGAGGGCGGAGATGAGGAAGGCCGCGATCCCGTCCATCCCCTGTCCGGTCAAGGCCGAGACCTCGAAAACGTCAAGACGAGGGTTGATCTCCAGGGCCTCGCGCCGGGCCTGAGCCGGGTCGAAAGGAAGGTGGGGGATGAGGTCGGCCTTGGTCAGAACGAGGACGTTGGAGGAGAGGAACGCCGCCGGGTATTTTTTCGGCTTGTCGTCTCCCTCGGGAGAAGAGAGAAGGACGAACCGCAGGCTCTCGCCGAGGTCGTAGGAGGCGGGGCAGACGAGGTTGCCCACGTTCTCGATGAACAAGAAGTCCAGGTCCGCTGGGACCTCGGCCAGGACCTTGCCGACCATTTTGGCTTCGAGATGGCAGGCGCCCCCGGTCGTGATCTGCCAGGCGGGGATGCCCTTCGCCCGGATCCTTTCCGCATCTCGCTCCGTTTCGATGTCGCCCTCGATGACGGCCATCCGGAACCGCCCCTGGAATCGTCCGGCCAAGCTCTCGAGCAGTGTTGTCTTGCCGGAGCCCGGCGAACTCATCAGGTTGACGGACAGAATGCCTTTCGTCCGGAGCTTCTCCCGGATCCCGGCCGCGATCTTCTTGTTCGTCCCGAGGATATCCTTGAGGACGAGGACTTCACGCTTTTCCATGGAATATATAATAACATAATCTCAAGGCGCGCGGGCTTGTAGAAGAACTCGGATTGATCGGCCTTGCTTTTTATCGTAGGGGATCGCCTTCGAAGGACTCGGGGTGCGTCGATGAGGGCCGCCCCTCTCCCCCCGACCCCACCTCTGCCGGCGACACGGACGATCTCAAAGCCCCCCTCCGATTCATCGGAGGGGGTAGGGGGAGACAAGAAAAAGAAACAAAGTCTTGGGCATGTCGCCGTAGTTATGGCCTTCATAGGACGGCGGTTCCCCAGAGTCAGGGCGACCCTCATCGCCGTGTCCTCCGGGATATCCCCTCCGACCTCTGCCGCTGACATGGACCTTCTCTGAGTCCCCCTTGAAGTCCTCGAGGGGGGTTGGGGGAGCTTAGAGACATGACTTATTTTGGGCGTGTCAGGGTGAAAGCGGCGATCCCCTGAAGTGATGGATTTAGTCTATGACTTGATCCGGCCGAGAAGAAAGGCGAGGGAGGCGGAAAGGTTGATTTCGGCCCGGGGCGAAATGCCGTCTCCGATGTCCCATTCATACCCGCGGACGGCCAGCATCCAGGCCCCGGGGCGGCGGGCGTAGAGCTCTTCGGTCAGGGTGAGGACCGAGGCCGGGGACATTTCGTGGGTCGTGGAGGCGATCTCCCGCGCCGGCTCGAGCTCCTTGAACTCAAAGGGCGGGGCGGCCGTTTCCGACGCGTCCACGAAGATCACGTTGTCATAATGGGAGCAAGTGAGGGCGTCCTCGATATTGAGCTGGGTGTTCGAATCGCAATCGACGTTATCGATGCTTTC